>NZ_JAVRCL010000042.1:0-73036 GCF_034530775.1 Nostoc sp. DedSLP04
TAATTCTATTTGATTCGCGTTCTCTCATATCGCTTTTAGTCTAAACTCCAGTCTAGTTGAGCAAATCTATTGTCAATAAAATTAATGTCTCCAATGTAAGGTAGGAATAATTCTTCTTTCTTTTTAATCAATTTTGCCAAATCACCCCAATCAATACAATAAAGAGGTGAACTACCTCCTCTTGGGGAAACCCACTTGTTTTTTATTTCTTTATTTTTAACTCTTTCTACTTTCTTTAACATATCTGTATTTGCAACTTGTTCCCACCAATTATCTCCAAGTTCCTTTGAGAATATTTTTTCAATAAAGCAACGAACCGAATTTTCGTAACAGTGGAGGATTACATATAAACTAGACATTCTATCGGCACTTAATACATCTTCATGATTAAGATAGGGCGTATTAAATATTTCAGTAGTTTCTAGTTTATTAAGAATTCCTATAAGCGTAGCTTTGGCGATTGACATGGCTACCCATAAAGAGCCATCATCTGAATAAATTGTACCGCTTAGTGCTTTGTTCCAACTATTTAATTCATCATTCATGTCAGCACTAACAAGTATTTGTTTAACACTGTCTATCCAGTTTGAAAAGTGCCGACAAATAACATCTGGAGAGTCATAAAACTCCTCCATGCTAGATAAACCAGACAATAATGCTTCTAGAATTTCTCGTTTATGTTTCATAATCTTTAAGCAAATGGGTAATTAATATTATATTACGTATATTAGTAGTATGTGATTATTTTAACTAGGTTAAACAATTTTATAAAGTAGAAAGGAAATTAATATTTTTAATTACTAGGGAATTAAAGTTTCTACGAGGCACTATTCACCCGAATTAAATATTTGTTTATCTGGGAGATTTGATGATCTTGACATTTGGATGATTCGTTCATTTAAATAAGTAATTTTCAAAAATCAGATAAAATTGTTATATATTATGGTATTGCAACTTAATATAAATAATTAAACATGGATTTTATAACAATTTTAGGATTAGCTGCCGCCACAATAACCACAATCTCTTTTTTGCCGCAGATGTTTAAAACTTGGCAAACAAAATCAGCAAAAGATGTTTCTTTAATTACCCTGATTACATTCATAAGTGGTGTTTTTTTGTGGCTCATCTATGGAATTTATTTACAATCCTTGCCAATTATTCTTGCTAACGCCATAACATTGATTTTTAACTTAATTATTCTATGGCTTAAAATTAAATATAGATAAACTTGCCTCTAACAAACACCTGTGACATCATCTGTATTTGACTCTGAACGCCTTCTCTTTACACCTACCACCCCAGACACCAACGCTATCCCCATAATCTTCGCCTTTCCCAACGAGTACAGCGTAGGTATCACTAGCCTTGGCTATCAGGTGGTGTGGGCAACTTTGGCAATGCGTGATGATGTGCAGGTAAGTCGCCTGTTTACAGATACTCACGAACAACTCCCCAGAACGCCGGAAATTGTGGGGTTTTCGATTTCGTGGGAACTGGATTATGTAAATATTTTAAATTTGCTGGAATCTTTAGAAATTCCCATTCGAGGAACCTCTCGTGATGATTCTCATCCGATAATTTTTGGTGGTGGCCCAGTTCTCACTGCTAACCCCGAACCTTTTGCAGATTTTTTTGATGTAATTTTGCTGGGGGATGGCGAAACTCTGTTAGGAAATTTTATTGAGGCTTACAAAGAAGTCAGAAATGCCTCCAGACAAACTCAACTAAAAAGACTTGCACAAATACCAGGAATTTATGTACCTAGTTTGTATGAGGTGGAATATCACACAAGAGATGGTGAAGTAAAATCAATTAAACCAATTTCTCCCGAAATTCCTGCCGTGGTACAAAAGCAAACTTATCGGGGAAATACCCTATCGGCTTCTACTGTAGTCACCCAAAAAGCGGCATGGGAAAATATTTATATGGTGGAAGTGGTGAGAAGTTGTCCAGAAATGTGCCGCTTTTGTTTGGCGAGTTATCTCACACTGCCTTTTAGAACAGCCAGTCTGGAAGATTCATTAATTCCAGCGATCGCCAAAGGTTTAGAAGTTACAAATCGGTTAGGATTATTAGGAGCTTCTGTTACACAGCATCCAGAGTTTGAAGCTTTGCTAGATTATATCAGTCAGCCAAAGTACGATGATGTCCGTCTCAGTATTGCCTCAGTGCGAACCAATACTGTAACAGTCCAGTTAGCAGAAACTTTGACTAAACGAGACACGCGATCGCTTACCATTGCTGTAGAAAGTGGTTCTGAGAAAATCCGCCAAATCGTCAACAAAAAGCTGCATAACGACGAAATTATCCAAGCAGCGATAAATGCCAAAGCTGGCGGCTTAAAAAGCTTGAAACTCTACGGAATGGCAGGAATTCCTGGTGAAGAAGCAGAAGATTTAGAGCAAACTGTGGCAATGATGCGTAATATCAAAAAAGCTGCGCCGGGATTGCGGTTAACATACGGATGTAGTACCTTTGTACCAAAAGCACACACACCGTTTCAATGGTTTGGAGTAAATCGGCAAGCAGAAAAGCGGTTGCAGTTTTTGCAAAAACAGCTAAAACCACAGGGGATAGAATTTCGCCCAGAAAGCTATAATTGGTCGATTATACAGGCTTTATTATCGAGAGGCGATCGCAGACTCTCCCAACTCCTAGAACTTACTCGTGACTTTGGCGATTCCTTGGGTAGTTACAAACGTGCTTTCAAGCAACTCAAAGGACAAATCCCCGACTTAGATTTCTACGTCCATACCGAGTGGTCAACAGAACAAGTATTACCCTGGAGCCACTTGCAAGGGCCTCTGCCACAGTCTACACTACTAAAGCATTTGGCTGATGCTAAAAGTTATATCAATCCATCTCCAAAAGAATTACAGCCATTGAATTCATAGCTGAAAACTTGATGCAAAACACAGCTAAGTATTACTGCGCTTATTGCGGCGAACCAAACTTAACTTTTATTGATTTGAGTGCTGGAGGACAACAATCTTACGTTGAAGATTGTCAAGTTTGTTGTAACCCAAATATTTTGTATGTGCGGGTTGATGAAGATACCCTAGATATCGAAATTGATACTGAATCTGAAAGCTGAATTTTAGGTTTTTCTTTCCATGCTGCACTTTAAACATTCTTCAATCATTAATGCCTCACCAGAAGTAGTTTGGAAATTTCACGAAAGGCCAGATATTTTGCAACTCTTGAATCCACCTTGGCAGCCGGTTCAAGTGGTTCGTCGTGAGGGAGGGCTGAACGTGGGCGCTATCACAGAATTTCGCCTATTTCTCGGCCCATTACCCTTAACTTGGTTAGCGCGTCATACTGAATGTGAAAAATATCGCCTGTTTACCGACGAACAGATATCTGGGCCTTTTGAATCTTGGATACATCGACATGAATTTGAACTGGAAAATGGTAAAACTAGGCTGACTGATGCTATTTCTTTTTCTATGCCTGGTGGAGGAACAGTTGAATTTGTCAGTGGTTGGTTAGTGCAAGTGCAACTAGAAGCTATGTTTCGCTATCGCCACTATGTAACAAAACGAGAATGCGAGTAACAATAGCAGAATGTGCTAGCAGCAAAAATTAATTATCCTGATTTTTCAACCCTTGCCGCGAAACCCACTTTATCAAACCAGGAAACAAGCGATACAAAGCTTGCGAGAAATTCGCCGAACCAACCATCACTTCCGATTTCTTATTCTTGACTGCATCCCAGATAGCATTTGCCACATCTTCAGGCTTCTCCACTACCGGATTTTTCAGCACAACCTCAAGCTGTCCACGACGAGTTTGAGCATCTTGCTTATCCTTGCCCCGAAAAACTGCCCGTTCCATTAAAGTACTCTTAATCAAATTCGGATAAATCCCACAAACATGAATCCCCTTTGGCTGTAGTTCTGCTTGTAACGCTTCCGTCAACCCTGTCACCCCAAACTTACTAGCGCAATAGGGTACTAAGTAAGCAGTTGGTACCTTACCGCCAATGGAACTTAAATTAACTATAGTTCCACTACCCCGCTCGAGGAAATGAGGTAGAAGGGTATTAATTGTGTGGATATATCCCCATAAATTAGTGTCTATAATTTGATGCCAATCACTGAGAGAAAATTGCTCTACGGGCCCTGATGCGAAGATGCCTGCATTGTTTATTAACACATCGATATAACCATAATGCTCCAATGCCTTTTGTACCAAGGTGTGTACTTGAGATGCGTCAGTGACATCACAAGTAACAGTCAATGGTGCTGCACGACCAAGGCTTTGTAACTCCTGCGCTACAGCTTCCAAACGGTCAGCATGACGAGCTGTAATTACAAGGTCATATCCTTGCCGAGAAAATAAAAGAGCTGTTGCTTTACCAATACCTTCAGAAGCACCTGTAATCAATACCGTAGGAGCCATACTATTATATATAAGTAGTAAATTTAAAAATATTATTTGCTCTTTCTTTATTATTATTTTGAGCAATAACATTCCAGAAACCTTCTAACTTTCGTTAGATTTTTTATGATATCCAAAATAGTTATTTAGCGAGATTATAAGTTTTCATTCGCAGTTGTTTGGTAAAAATACCTCTACTCTAAAGGGTAATAAAAACTATTATTGAACTTTTGCTAGATAAGTATTTCCTAAACATCTTCAAAATCTCATTCTTTAGAGTTGTTTCTACTTTAGGACTAGAGACAGATAGCGTCACATGGGTAATTTAAGTAATATGAACAATGTAATTAGCTTCTTAAGGAAACTTCACAATGGCACTTTATCCTAGCGATCAAACTGAAACTGCATACAATGGCAAAGACCGCAATGCTGGTGAACTTGGGCTAACTCCTCAGTCTGAACTTTGGAACGGTCGCTTGGCTATGATCGGTTTTCTAGCTTACCTACTTTGGGATCTAAATGGTTATAGCGTCGTGCGGGACGTACTTCACCTGATTTCTTAAACTCCCCGTTAATTATTGAGCGTCTTTGTTGCAGGCTTAGATTCTATCCGAAAGTATCAAATACAAGGCACTGGTTATAAGAAATACTAATCTTACCAGTGTCTTTATCCATATCACCCAACCTTTTAACCGAAAACGGTTTTTAAAATAGCATCTAGTTATGTAATAATAGTTCAAGTATCTTAATATTTCTATATATTTTTGTTCGTCGGCATTGTCCAGTGTAAAACATTTACCACTAACACAGTTTTCCGGCTAGTAGTTAGTAGTTTATGTAATTACTATATTTTATTTTTTGAATTTTCATCTGAATGTTAGGCGGAGTAAAAGTGTGATCGAGTTAGAACAACCACCCAGTCATCAAACAAAATTGACTTCAGTAGTGAAAAGTAAATCTCACTTTAAAGGACTTTTCATTGCTATTGTCATTGTTAGCGCATGGGTCATTAGCCTGAGTTTATTGCTTTCCCTTGATATCTCCAAGTTAAAATTTTGGATGCTATTGCCCGTTATACTATGGCAAACATTTTTATATACGGGATTATTTATTACATCTCATGATGCCATGCATGGGGTAGTGTTTTCCCAAAACAATAAGATTAATCATTTTATTGGGACATTAACTCTATCTCTTTATGGTCTTTTACCATATAAAAAATTATTAAAAAAGCATTGGTTACACCACCAAAATCCAGCAACTCAAATCGACCCAGATTTTCATAATGGTATACACAAAAACTTCTTTGCTTGGTATTTCCATTTTATGAAAGGTTACTGGAGTTGGGGACAAGTTATTGCTTTAACTCTTATATATCAGTTTGCTAATCGCATCCTTCATATACCCCATGCTAATCTAATAACTTTTTGGGTACTTCCTTCGCTTTTAAGTTCATTCCAATTATTTTATTTTGGTACTTTCCTTCCACATAGCGAACCAATTGCAGGGTATATTCAGCCTCATTGTGCCCAAACGATTAGCCGTCCAATTTGGTGGTCATTTCTCACGTGCTATCATTTCGGCTATCACGAAGAACATCACGAGTATCCCCATGTTTCTTGGTGGCAGTTACCAGAAATTTACAAAGCAAAATAGTTCTTGTTTATCTAATAAATAAGTGGGCGTGAATAATTAAAGGTTTGTAGTTAGCATCTCCAGCCTCTAAAATAAGTCTGGGGCTGCTTACTAGAGCAAATTTATTCTGCTTATGCCAATTAATAATTCTCGTCTTGTCACTTATAGCCCTGCTTATACAATCGTTCCCACTTACGAGTGCTTTAATCAGTGTAGTTACTGCAACTTTCGCAGCGAACCGGGTAAAAGTCCCTGGATGAGTATTTCAGATGCAGACAGTATTTTAAAACCACTTCAAAGCGAAAAAGTCTGTGAAATTCTTATACTCAGTGGTGAAGTGCATCCCCATTCGCCAAAGCGTCAGGCGTGGTTTGAGCGGATTTATGATTTGTGTGAATTAGCACTTTCAATGGGGTTTTTACCTCATACAAACGCGGGGCCACTGAGTTTTGAAGAAATGCAAAAGCTCAAGCGTGTGAATGTTTCGATGGGGCTGATGTTGGAACAGTTAACGCCAAGATTGTTAAATAGTGTACATCGGTACGCACCGAGTAAATTACCAGAAGTCCGTTTACAGCAATTGCAATGGGCGGGAGAGTTGCAGATCCCTTTTACAACTGGGTTACTGTTAGGAATTGGGGAAACAGTTGATGATTGGTGGGAAACATTAACAGCTATATCTGAACTGCATCAACGTTATCACCACATTCAAGAAGTTATTTTACAACCTCATAGTCCAGGACATCAGCAAACCTTTGATGCATCAGCTTTTGACCCTCATCAGTTACCAGAAGTAATTGCTAAAGCACGTCAGATTTTACCGCCAGATATTACTATTCAAATTCCGCCGAATTTAGTTAAAGATGACCGATGGTTACTCGCTTGTATCGAAGCTGGTGCGCGAGATTTGGGCGGAATAGGGCCAAAAGATGAGGTGAATCCCGATTATCCTCATGTTCAGGAGCAAACATTGAGAGAAATTTTACAGCCTGCGGGGTGGGAATTGATGGCGCGTTTACCAGTATATCCCCAGTTTGATGGCTGGTTGTCGGGGGAGTTGCAAAAATTGGTGAATCGGTGGCGAAAAACTTTAACTCCGGCTTTTCTTGTGTAATGACAAATAAGTAAAGATTTTTTTCTTCTCTGTTAAGCTGCTCTACATTTAAATTGCATATACTGGGCGGGCAGGATGCCCACCCCACAAGAGTTATACTTAACTCGATTATAGAAGTTAGATGTTTTTTAGCTTAGTGTCTTTGTTAATGAGTCTTTGATACTCGCCGACGAGTCTTTTTTACTCGTGAACGAGTCTTTTTTACTCGTGAATGAGTCTTTGATACTCGCCGACGAGTCTTTGATACTCGTGAATGAGTCTTTGATACTCGCCGACGAGTCTTTTTTACTCGTGAATGAGTCTTTGATACTCGCCGACGAGTCTTTGATACTCGTGAATGAGTCTTTGATACTAGTCAACGAGTATCAAAACTTCACTAATGAATTTAAGGGCTGTTGATTACCCAATCCCCAATCCCCAATCCCCAGTCCCCAGTCCCCAGTCCCCAGTCCCCAGTCCCCAATCCTACGTTATCATCGCACTAATCTAGTAAATTCTACCTATGGCTCAGGATTTTGCAACTTTAAAAAAGATATACAACGCTTTTGACCCATTTCGACCATTGCCCGCAGGAGATCCGGTTTATGTCGATTGTCAGGAAGTGCGAGGAGATGGCGACATTTTGGTAGAGGTGGGTAGAGAGATTTTGTACTCAGACAGAAAGACTTGTCAACTTTATGCCGGTCATCGTGGTGCAGGTAAATCAACAGAATTGCTGCGTCTTCAGAAATATTTAAATGAACAAGGTTGTTTTGTTGTCTATTTTGCGGCTGATGAACAAGATATCGAGCCAGAAGATGCCCAATATACAGATATTCTCCTTGCTTGTACACGACGTTTATTAGAAGCATTAAAAGATAACGCTAATCCTGAACCTTTGGTGTCATGGTTGAAAAGCCGCTGGGGTGATTTAAAAGATTTGCTACCTGACGTATCTTTAGAAGGTCTGGAGGTAGAGAAGGAAATTCCTCTTTTTGCCAAAATCACAGCCAAATTGAGAACTGAACCCAGTCTCCGCCACAAAATCCGCGAAAGAGTTAACCCGCACACCACAACTTTGATTTTGGCTTTGAATCAATTTATTGAAGATGCAAAAAAACGCTTACCTTCGGAATATTCTCAACTAGTAGTCATCGCTGATAATCTAGATCGGATTGTACCCATACCACAAGAAGATGGACGCAGCAATCACGAACATATTTTTTTAGATCGTAGCGAACAACTCAAAGCTTTAAATTGCCATCTAATTTATACAGTACCGATTTCATTGGTGTTCTCTAACCGCGCTACAGATTTACGAGATATCTATGGTAGTGATGCTCAAGTTTTACCAATGATTATGGTGCAAACTCCTGAAAATAAAAGTTATGAACGAGGAATTAATAAAGTCCAGGAATTGTTGCAAAAGCGGGTGAGTCAGATTGACTCTAACCTTTCTATCAGAAATATGTTTGAGCAGCCAGAAGCTTTACAGCAACTATGCTTAATGAGTGGAGGTCATGTGCGGAATTTGCTATTATTAATGAAAGAAGCAATTAAATATACTAATAATCTACCGATTACGACTAGAGCTTTACAACGGTCAATTAGCGAAACTAGAATTACCTACCGCAATACAGTTTATGCAGATGAATGGCAAGCACTAGCCAAAGTTTATCATTCTAAACAAATAGTAAATGATGAACAACACCGTAACTTATTATTCAATCGCTGTATTTTGGAATATCGCTACCGCGATAAAAAAGAACAAATTCAATGTTGGTATGATATTCATCCTTTAATTAAAGGAATTAAAGAATTTCAAGATGCTTTTGCTAGTTTGAACTTTAGTGAGACACAGCTTGATGAAACTGGAACTGACTGATTGGGATAAAGATTTACCAACAGAACCAAATGAAGAATATCAAGCCTTAGTCCGTACTCTTAACTTTACAGAAGGCTTTGGCTTGTTATTTGCTCGTTGTTCTCCGGCTGAGGGTGAGCAATTAATTGGCAAAGTTAAAGAAGATATAACTAATAAAAATATTGAGGTTTTGCGATTAAAGCAAGCTGTTACTAATTTATATGAAATCATAGATAAATTAGATAATAAAGAACAGATAGATATTTTATTTATTATAGGTTTAGAGCATTCATTTTATAAATATGAAGAGTCTAAAAGATTGACAGATTGGAATAGTAGAGATATTTATTCATATAGTTGGAAGAGTGTACCACCTGTTTTAATTAACCTGAATCAACAGCGAGAACGTTTTAGAGATAGCTTTAATATTTGTTTTGTTTTCTTTCTACCTCTATTTGCTATTAAATATTTTATTCAACGCGCCCCAGACTTCTTTGACTGGCGTTCGGGGTTGTTTGACTTTCCTATAGATGCAGAAACTCTCAAGCAAGAATCATCACGTATACTCCAGGATGGAGACTATGAAAAATATCTCACGCTAACACCAAAAGAAAGAACTCAAAAAATACTAGAAATTCAGGAATTGCTTGCAGAAAATCATCAAGTAACTAGTAGCCAAGTAGAATTACTGTTGAAATTGGGAAATTTGCATTCTAGTGGACAAGATTATACAAAAGCGATCGCATCCTACAATCAAGCACTGAAAATTAAACCTGATTACCACTATGCTTTGTTTTTCCGGGGCATTGCGTTAAATCATTTAGAACGTTATGAAGAAGCTCTTGCATCCTATGACCAAGGACTAAAAATTGAACCCGATTTCAACTATGCATGGTATTTACGGGGCAATGCACTAGATGATTTGGGACGCTTTGAAGAAGCTCTTGCATCCTATGACCAAGCACTGAAAATTAAACCAGATGACCACGAAGCTTGGTACTTCCGGGGCAATGCGCTAAGAAATTTAGGACGCAATGAAGAAGCAATTGCATCCTACAACCAAGCACTGAAGATTAAACTTGATTGCTATGAAGCTTGGAACAACCGGGGCATTGTGCTAAGGGATTTAGGACGCTTTGAAGAAGCAATTGCATCCTACGACCAAGCACTGAAAATTAAACCTAATAAACTCCAAGCTTGGAATAATCAGGGGATTGTGCTAAGGAATTTAGGACGCTTTGAAGAAGCAATTGTATCCTACGACCAAGCACTGAAAATTAAACCTGATGACCACGATGCTTGGTACAACCGGGGCATTGCACTAGTTAGTTTGGGACGCTTTGAAGAAGCAATTGCATCCTACGACCAAGCACTGAAAATTCGACCTGATGACCACGATACTTGGAACAACCGGGGCAATGCACTAGATGATTTGGGACGCAATGAAGAAGCAATTGCATCCTACGACCAAGCACTAAAAATTAAACCTGATGACCACGATGCTTGGTACAACCGGGGCATTGCACTAGTTAGTTTGGGACGCTTTGAAGAAGCAATTGCATCCTATAAGCAAGCATTGAAAATTAAACCTGACAAACACCAAGCTTGGAATAACTGGGGGATTGCGCTAAGGAATTTGGGACGCACTGAAGAAGCGATCGCATCCTACGACCAAGCACTGAAATTTAAACCAGATAAACACGAAGCTTGGTACAACAAAGCTTGCTGTTATGCCGTTCAAGGTAATATTGAGCAGGCGCTGGAAAATCTACAACAAGCAATTAATCTAAGTCCTGATGAATGCCGTGAATGGGCAAAAACCAACTCATATTTTGATAGTATCCGCGAAGATGAACGCTTTCAAGCTTTAATTCAATAACCGCTAGAAAGACTCAACTAATGTAGCGATTAATTTAGCGATCGCCTTCACACCTTCACTGAAAATACTAACTGAAATTAAAAGCGATGCTGATACATTACTAAATATATTCCCTCGCGAACTAATTACTAATGCATCCCTCAAAGGAGAGAGATAGGAGCCTAAACCCTGTTGTAAAATAGACATATAAGGATTCGGGGGGCCATTTAACTGGTCATAAACGCCTATAGAAACTATTTTTGGAAATCTCCAAGGTCTGAAGTCCAGCCAGCTGAAACAACTACAGCGGCTGTATCACCAGCGCATACCAGGCGATCGCATCACCACGCCTGAGTTTTCCCAGCGTCTGGCAGCAATTAGCACAGAAGTCAATCAGCCTGTGTGCGCCTACATCAACCGTCGCGGACAAGTGATTCGCGTCGGGGTAGGCACACCACGCCAAACGCAAATACCACCGATGGAATTGCCCCGTTACGGTGCAGAACGACTCAGTGGTATTCGTTGTATTGCCACCCATCTAAAGCCAGAACCGCCTAACGAAGCGGCACTCACGGCTATGGCACTGCAACGCTTAGATGCCCTAGTTGTTCTAAATATTACCGGAACCGGCTTTACACGGCGGGGAGGCGGTTCGACTGGATATGTCAAAGAAGCTTATCTAGCTCATCTGACACCCCAAGAGTCTCGCACCCTGATTACTAGTCCTGCGGCTCCCAAGATAGGCGAAAGCCAAATCCAATCCCCAAGTTGGAATATATCGCCACCTTTGGATTTAGACGATCTGGCAGACCAGGATTTAGTAGACTTGGTAGAAAATCTGGAAGCGGAATTCCAGCGTGAATTTATCGCCCAGGAAGTAGATGCTGACCACGATCGCGTGCTGATTGTGGGGCTGATGACTAGTGAAATGACTCCCCTACAATTCCAAGACACCCTATTAGAGTTGGCACGTTTAGTTGATACTGCTGGGGGAGATGTATTACAGACAATACAACAAAAGCGATCGCGCGTTCATCCCCAAACCGTAGTTGGCGAAGGTAAGGTGCAAGAAATTGCCCTAACCGCCCAAACACTAGGAGTCAACCTTGTTGTCTTTGACCGCGACCTCTCACCCTCCCAAGTCCGCAACTTAGAAATGCAAATTGGTATCCGGGTGGTTGACCGCACCGAAGTAATTTTGGATATTTTTGCCCAACGCGCTCAGTCCCGTGCCGGTAAGTTGCAAGTAGAACTAGCACAGTTAGAATACATGCAACCGCGACTAGCTGGTAGAGGTCGCACCATGTCCCGATTGGGTGGTGGTATTGGGACTCGTGGTCCTGGTGAAACCAAACTGGAAACTGAGCGCCGTGCAATTGGGCAGCGCATTTCTCGACTGCAAAAAGAAGTGAACCAATTGCAGGCCCATCGTTCGCGGTTACGGCAGCGACGGCAGCATCGAGAAGTTCCTTCAGTCGCTTTAGTTGGATATACCAACGCTGGCAAGTCTACTTTGCTGAATGCTCTCACGAATGCAGAAGTTTATACAGCCGACCAGTTATTTGCCACTCTCGATCCCACCACGCGCCGCCTAGTGATTCCTTATGGCGAAACAAATGAACATCAGGAGATTCTGATTACAGATACAGTAGGGTTTATACACGAACTGCCTGCATCGTTAATGGATGCCTTCCGCGCCACTTTGGAGGAAGTTACAGAAGCCGATGCCCTACTACACTTGGTGGATTTGTCTCACCCAGCTTGGTTGCGTCATATTCGCTCAGTCAGAGAAATTTTGGCACAAATGCCAATAACTCCTGGTCCGGCGCTAGTGATTTTTAATAAGATCGATCAAGCCAATAGTGAGACACTAGCCCTAGCTAGAGAAGAATTCCCTCTCGCGGTATTTATTTCTGCGAGTCAGCGTTTGGGATTAGAAACCCTACGTCAACGCCTTGCCAAGCTCATTGAATACGCCGTTGATTCCCAGTAAATACTGAAATAAATTTTTAATTTCTAATTGAAAATGCCGTAGTTAATAGTAACTATGGCATTTTTATTGAAATAATAGATATTTATACTTTACTAAAGCTTTATCGGTTTATGTGGAATTTGCTGAATGACAATATTATAAAAGACGTGCTAGAACAATTGATTAATGGTATTTTTCTGTTTCGTAGCTGATACAGTAATTGAATTTATCACTAAATAAACTCAATTACATATAAAGATTTAAGCATTGAACTTGTTTTTACTTAATTTTATACAGCAGAATTTAGAATTTAGGAGTAAAACATGCTTTATATCTGGGTAACAGATTTAGCTTGTCTATCTCACAACTTTAAATCTGCTATAAGTGCTCTATTAACCTTTCAGTATGACTTTTAGAGTTATCTCATTTATCAACATTATAGAAAGAGAGGTATATGCAATTAGCTTCACAGCAACTTGAGTCAAAAGATATCAAAGTACAGCTTCTTTTAACTGGAGGACATCAATACACCGTTTATTTAAAATCAGATGCACCTATACTGCATAGCCTTTTAACAACAGTTGTGGCTCGCGCCTACAAACAAGAATCTGAGTTACAGAATTTATTCCAAATTCCCATCAATGAAGGTCGCTCGGTTTTGTGTTTTCCTAGCGAACATCTTATAGGCGTAGTTACAGAACCCCCAATTTTTGTACAGCAATCAGAGAAAATACAACTGCAAAATGATTATATTTTGGCTTCTGATTATATACAAATAGATAATTTTCTTAAACCAGAAGAACACAAGAATTTACTCGAATACGTCCTTAAAAAAGAGTCGGTTTTTTTGCCAAGCAATACTTCTACCAACGACATTAATTATCGCCAATCAATGGTTATCTACTCATTCCCTGAATTTTCAGAACTGATATTAAAGAAAATTCAAACAATGATTCCTGATATTATAAGCAAATTAAACTTACCATCATTTTCTGTATCACAAATTGAAAGTCAACTCACTGCACATAATGATGGTAACTATTACAAACTTCATAATGATAATGGCAGTTCGGATACTGCTACTAGAGAGCTAACATACGTTTATTACTTTTATCAAGAACCAAAATCATTTTCTGGTGGAGAGTTGCTGATCTACGACAGCAAAATTGAAAATAACGTATATGTAAATGCTGAGACGTTCAAAACAGTTGAACCTCGCAACAACAGCATTGTATTCTTTATCAGCCGTTATATGCACGAAGTACTGCCTGTGAGTTGTCCCTCTCAAGCTTTTGGAGATAGTCGATTTACTATCAATGGCTGGGTGCGTCGATAAGCGAATTCAGTATAATCACTATACACTACCACAATGAATATTTAACTTTAGGGAAGGCGATCGCCTTCCCTAAATTATTGTAAACTCATAGCCAATCGACTTCCTGAATAATATCTTTAATTTAATTCAAAATAGTCTATCAAGATTACTTAAGTAATTTATTTATAATTTTAAAGCAAAGATTTAATTTTTCAATTAAAGCTACGACAATTACGTATTTCAACCAAAAACTTTTTATAGTAAAAATGCTGGATTATTGTAAAATAATTGCGGTAAACTCATTTCTTTATACTCTATTAAATTTTATATAAAGTTTAAAAAAATAGTATTAAATCTAAACTTTTTGTGCCATTTTAGATTAGCTAGTGATGTTTAATAGCACTCATATCAACATCATTATTAAGAGTTTTTCCATATCTTGTTTAAGACACAGAGGTTTGATTTACATGTCTCAAGCATATTCAAAAAAAATAGTTGGCTATATAACCTGTGGCCTATTATCATTCAGCTTAGCTGTAGGATCGCAAATGCCTCAAGCACAGGCAGGAAATGATAATGGCAACAGCAACAAAAATTCACCAGCACCCGCACCAACACCTTTAGAAGCTGTCAGAGAAGCATATAACAAATCAGTTATTCAGATGAACCAGACAGATGAACTAGCAAAGCTAGTGAAAGCTGATTATGAGAAATCTCAGAAAGATGCTGACAGCAAGAAAGCTGATACTGAGAAATCTCAGAAAGATACTGACAGCAAGAAGGTCGATTATGAGAAAGCTCAGAAAGAGGCTGACAACAAAAAAGCCGATTATGAGAAATCTCAGAAAGAGGCTGACAGCAAGAAAGCCGATTACGATAAATATCAGAAAGACACTGGCAACAAGAAAGCTGATTATGAGAAAGCTCAGAAAGACGCTGACAACAAAAAAGCCGATTATGAGAAAGCTCAGAAAGACGCTGATACCAGGAAAGCTGATTGTGACAAAGCTCAGAAAGACGCTAATAACAAGAAAGCTGATTATGAGAAAGCTCAGAAAGACGCTGACAACAAGAAAGCTGATTGTGACAAAGCTCAGAAAGACGCTGACAACAAGAAAGCTGATTATGAGAAGTCTCAGAAAGACGCTAATAACAAGAAAGCTGATTATGAGAAAGCTCAGAAAGACGCTGACAACAAGAAAGCTGATTGTAACAAAGCTCAGAAAGACGCTGACACCAAGAAAGCTGATTGTGACAAAGCTCAGAAAGAAGCTGACAACAAGAAAGCTGATTATGACAAAGCTCAGAAAGACGCTGACAACAAGAAAGCTGATTGTGACAAAGCTCAGAAAGACGCTGACAACAAGAAAGCTGATTGTGACAAAGCTCAGAAAGACGCTAATAACAAAAAAGCTGATTATGAGAAAGCTCAGAAAGACGCTGACAACAAGAAAGCTGATTGCGACAAAGCTGACAAAGAAGCTGACAACAAAAAAGCCGATGCTTACAACAAAAAAATAGAATGTGATAAAGCTGAGAAGGAAACTGCTACACCTAAGCCCACACCAGCACCAGCACCAGTGCCAGCACCAGCACCAGCGCCAGCACCAACACCCGCACCAGCGCCAACACCCGCACCAGCGCCAGCACCAACACCCGCACCAGCGCCAGCACCAGCGCCAGCACCAACACCCGCACCAGCGCCAGCACCAGCGCCAGCACCAGCGCCAGCACCAGCACCAGCGCCAGCGCCAGCACCAGCACCCGCACCCGCACCTGCTCCAACACCTGTACCATCAGTACCGCCTTACTATCAACCCCCTGCACCTCAACCGAAAAAAGTACCTGAACCCAGTACAACCGCAGCATTAGGATTATTTGCCTTGGGTGTTTTCAGACTCAAGAAGAAAAACAAAAAAAATATTTCCCAAAATTAAACCACACTGCTGAGTTTTAGTAGGAGAAAGCTTAAATATGGGTTTAGAAATGCTTATGCTCTTCTAGACCCATTTTTGTTAGAGGTAAGAAACACTAAACTAGAACTCACCTCAATAATTCCTGCTTTTTAATTAGCGCTTAGTAGCGAAAAAATTTGAGCGACAGAAACAATCTAAATATAATTACTGCTATTGCTAGCATTTAAACTGAAATATTATTAGCTGGTTAGGTCAGATGCAAAATAAAAATAATCTACATAATAGTTGGCTAGCTTAACCTTGGAGTTTAAATAAAGCTGCGTAAATAATTCAAGGTTTGTAGACGCTACGTGTAGCTTGCTTTCCCAAAGAGATACACTACAAATTAATCTCAATATTTTTACATTACTTAACATTACTTTTATTTATTTTTGCCTACTTACATCAGCGCCTTCTGTAGATTAGGTTATGAATGAATAAAGCAGTCACAGTCAGTGGCAAAGCTCTAAAATTAAAAAGTATTAAATCAAGTTGAGGATATCATGGCTGCAAAAGTAGAAATTTACACTTGGAGGACTTGCCCGTTTTGCATTCGTGCTAAAAGTTTGCTGAAAAACAAGGGTGTTGAATTTATCGAATACAGCATTGATGGGGATGAAGCAGCCAGAAATAAAATGGCTCAAAGAGCAAATGGACGCCGTTCTTTACCGCAAATTTTCATCAATGACGATCATATTGGTGGTTGTGATGATATCCACGCTTTAGATAGTCAAGGCAAGCTGGATGAGCTACTAACTTCTAGCAATAGCGTATAGGTTCAGAAGGTATTGCGATAGCGACAAACCACTGCAATTACACGGTAGTCGCTACAATTCTAGAAAAATAACACGCTGCCTTGTCTACAGGTTTCCTCACAAAACCAATCTGTCCACAAGACTTTACCCTCCAGATTCTACTCAGCAGTACATATGTACATCAATTGGTGAGAGCATCAAGAGATAATAATTGAATAACCATTTAATTTCTTGGTGATTGAGGTATAAAGGGTGAAACTGGCTTTTATCATTGATCCCATCCATCTGCTTGACCCGTGTCATGATACTAGTGTTGCCCTAATTGAAGCAGCGCAAATCCTGGGACACGAAGTTTGGGTGACTCAAGCAAATCTGCTGAGTGTGGCGGAGGGCAAAGCTTTGGCTGTTCTACAGCGAGTTGAAGTTGTACCAGTACAGTTGGTAGAGGGACGCTGGGTAGCGGCGAATCTTTGGTATAAGTTAAGCGATTCCTCCTTAACTTCTTTAGAGACAATGGACGCCGTATTTATGCGGACAGATCCACCTGTCAATGATTCCTACCTCTATGCCACCTACATTCTGGATTATATCGATCAAAATAAAACCCTGGTGATTAACAGTGCCAGTGGCATCCGAGGGGCAAATGAAAAAATGTACGCTCTTCAGTTTACCAAGGCGATTCCTGAAACGATTGTCAGTGCTGATAAGCAATTTATCCGGCAATTCGTGGAAGCAAAGGGGGCAGCAGTTCTCAAACCGTTGGGTAATAAAGCTGGCGAAGGAATTTTGTTTTTGCAATCAGGCGATCGCAATTTTAACTCTATTATTGAACTCAGTACCCTCCAAGGTAAAGTACCAGTAATGGTACAAACCTATTTACCAGAGGCAAAAGAAGGAGATAAGCGAATTATCTTGCTCAATGGTGAACCAATTGGTGCGCTCAATCGCCTCTCTAGTGGGACTGATTTTCGCAATAATATGGCAACTGGTGGTACAGTTGCTCAAACCGAAATTACCCCAAGGGAGTATGAAATTTGTACCCAAGTAGCCGAACGCTTACGCCAAGACGGCTTAATTTTTGTGGGTATTGACGTTATCGGTGGCTACCTAACTGAAGTTAACGTCACTAGTCCTACCGGAATTCGTGAGATTGACCGTCTAGATGGTACTCGCCTTGGTCATCAGGTTATTCAATGGATTGAACAGAGACTAAAAATCCAAAAATAATTTACATTTATTTTTTTGTTTCATGTCCTAACTTTCCAGCAAACAGACTTCTTTTGGACACTTGCGTGGGCTTGTTTCCTACGCTACTTGTTTTAAGTAAATATATTTACTTGTACGGAATATGAGTTTAGTGGATCGTAAAGGGTAGATGCATTCATGTCTACGATCGCCTGTAACGCTCGTGACGCTTAATGACTAGCTAACGCTGTGCTATCGCCTTTGGCGCCTTTCTTTGAGAGAAGACTGAAGACTTGCTAACACTGCGCTATCGGTGATGCATCCATAGTTGGGCAGGTATTCCTATTGTTTTGTTCTGAAAGCATAGCTGGACATGCAAGCCAGTAGACTCCTGCCCAAATTCATTCTATAAAGTAGCCTTCACAAGTTTTTTTACCAATTGGCAAAATTGGGTATGGCAAAAGATTGCTTATCCCTGCCCTTGGTAAAACCCTGGTGGCAGTAGCAGATTTTATACAGCGTTCAGCCTGACCGGAGACTGCTAAGTTAATCTAAAATCCCAAATTCCAAATCTTTTAATTCCTTGGTGTACGTCGGTTTCTCAGAAAATCAGGGATATCTAATCCAGGTTTTTCCTTTGGTTCTGGAATTGGAGTTGGGGTTGGAGTTGAACTTGGAGTTGAGGTTGGGGTATTAACTGTCGGTTGCTGTGTTGTTGGACGCTTCGAGGTATTAGGTGCTACTCGAACGTTAGCCACGCTTTGTTGTACCGCAGCTTGCACTTCACCTGTAAATCCAGTGGCAATTACAGTAATTCTTACCTCACCTTGGAGCCTGTCATCAATTACAGCCCCAAAAATAATATTGGCGTTGGGATCGACTACTTCATAGATTGCTTCTGCCGCTGCATTAACTTCATGCAAAGTCAGGTCAGTACCACCTGTAATATTAAATACAACTCCTCTAGCGCCTTCAATAGAACACTCTAGTAATGGTGAAGAAATAGCTGCGATCGCAGCTTCTCTGGCTCTAGATTTTCCAGAACTAACGCCAATTCCCATCAATGCCGATCCCGCATCTGCCATAACTGCTCGGACATCAGCAAAGTCAACGTTTACCAAACCGGGGATCGTGATGATATCAGAAATACCTTGCACCCCTTGCCGCAGTACATCATCTGCATAACGAAAAGCCTCTTGCACAGGCGTTTGTTCGGGGATCACTTCCAGCAGTTTGTTGTTAGGGATAATGATCAGTGTATCTACTCTACTTTTTAGTCCTTCAATACCTTGTTCTGCTTGACTGGTGCGGCGGCGTCCCTCAAAAACAAATGGACGTGTGACTACACCAACAGTGAGGGCACCCATTTCTTTGGCCACTTCTGCCACGATTGGTGCTGCACCCGTCCCAGTACCACCCCCCATACCAGCAGTGATAAATACTAAATCTGCACCCTCTAAAGCCGTAGCAATTTCGTCCCGTGATTCCTCAGCTGCCTTTTGACCAATAGCAGGATTACCACCTGCTCCTAAACCCCTCGTTAGCTTCTGCCCAATTTGCAATCGACTTGGAGCGCCAGCTAAGGTAAGAGCTTGGGCATCAGTATTAATTGACCAAAACTCTACGCCAGAGACATCAGACTCGATCATGCGGTTAACAGCATTGCCACCACCACCACCGACACCAATCACTTTGATGTTGGCGACCCGACCAGGAACAATCTCACCAATTCGGCTATTTTCCGGAGAAATTTTTTTATTATCGTGATTTTGCCCGAAGTTCAGCCCAGAGTTATTAAAGGGATTGGTCGAGTTAACTGCCAGAGAGAACCCCGGCTGTCCCGTAGATTGGGAATTTTTATAGTTAAGTCCTTGGTTATTATCAAGTGTCATTGGATTTGTGAAAGGGTAGATAAACGACTTTTTCAGGTGTTATTCACCTAAGAGTCAACTTTAGTTTGACAATGCCACAATAATATGGCGTTGTTCTTTATTGTTTTCACTACTGCCAAGCCTAACAGAATTGGCAGTGCGAAAATTTGCTATGGGATGAGCTTTTAACACAGCCGATCGCACAGCCAATTCTAGAGAAGTATACCTATATTTATCTAAAACTGACCTGTATAACTTCAACCAGACATTAATCTCTTGATTATTCTCAGCGGCGGGCATAACTGGTAAAGACACACTACAGCGTATCTTCTCTGTCTCAATAATAATATTGTTAATAAGTTTTACCATTGGGCATAATTGCAGCTTTAGACACAAAATTTACCTTCTACTTACTTATGCTTAAGTTAAACTAAGCAAGAATTTACTTGTCAGACTATACCTGATTAATTTGTTGTTTGGGTGGTCACAATGGACACTTTGTTGAAGCAATAGTCTATCTTACAAAAACTCTCACTAGTGCGGCCAACAAATCAAGATTTCCTAAGAGATTTCGTCACCTAATAGGAATTACAGCACAGAACAGTCCAAACTTATTGCCCAGAAGCAATGCTTACGCAATTTTGGCTGGCATTTTTCGTTACAGATTGAAACTTCGGTAAACTGTCTTTGGAAGTGTCCTCAACAGACCAAAGCCAGAGCCTTTTTGCTTCTGCACTTGGATGGCGGCATAAACCGTTCCATCAGTGACTTCTGCTCACGAGTCTGAATCTGAATGAAAAGCTCAAGCAATGTTCTCTTTTTTGCACTGGGTTTAGTCAAGGAATGTATGGGCAGAAGGCGTTTTATACGCGATAGGCCATCATTAGACTGTCTGACATTTTGCACCCTACTATTAGATGTTAGGGTAACAATTGAGGGTCTGTTACTCGCAATAGAGATTTTATGATTGATTTTCTCATTTTAATTAGAAGTTAATGCCGATTTTCGGGCGATTTGCTGGAAAACTGAAAATAATAAATATATTTATCAGCATAAAGCTTCTTAATTTACTAGAAACTATCAAAATAATAAACACGCTAGATGTTTTTAGGAATTTTGGCAGTTAATTTTTGATCTTTTTGGTTCATTTGTACTAATGGAAGTTCAGGATTTTTCAGATCGATATACTCTATTTGACCAGAATTAAATTTTGTTGCTAAATGACGCATTTGGGCGAGTACCTTAAATTGTTCAGACAATTGGGGACTTGGTACACCGAGATGCACGTTTCCTAATTCTGTTTTCAAAATTAAATTTGTTGGATTTTGGCAATCAATTTCTATAACTTTCACGGGACTTTGACTCACAGCTTCATGGAGTTGAGTCCAGTAAAGGCAATATTGATTTGGCGAACCAATTACTCTGAGATTTGGTAATTTTTTAGTAGGATTCAGTGATGTATATTTTTCTAAAGGCATCCAGGCCCCACTTGCATCTAGTAAGCCGATTGTTACTTTTTTGTTGCCACGTGTTTGAGTTACCGCTACAGGTACTCGTTCTTGGATTTCAATGATTAATCCAGGAGGAAATAGGCGGCGTCTGACGATCGCTTGGGCAATAGTTGGCTGTTTTTTCAAAGAGTTAGCGATCGCTGACGGTTCAATCCGCCACAAAGACTGAGGGTAAGACAGCACCAACAATGACTGAGTTGTTTGATCTGACAGCAATTTATTGCCTGATTTCATCACTATTTGTTTGGGAGCCTTTAGCATCCACATCGGTTGGACTGCCACCCACAACAATCCACCCGCTAAACCAGTAATGGCAAAGGTTCGCCAAATAGCTTGAATAATTTTCATCTGCCGCTGCCGACGCAATTTCTGGCGACGCTGGGCTAGATGCGTGCGGGAAACTGATATTATGCCAGCCATTCACACCCCTTTTTGGTTGCAATCTAAATTCCTTAACAAGCTCGTATCATTATTAATTTCAGTAAACACTGTTGGCATCTTTTAGCCGCTCTCCTCAAGACTTTTTTTATTTTTAGTAACACTTTACAGTAACTACACAATGATTATGGCGCTAGTAATTAGTTCTATTAAAGTTTCCGGTGTCCATTTTTAACTGACTGTAGTCTTTTTGACAAGTTATTTTTGAAGATTTTTCCTTAAAGATTACAAAATATTAATTGAGATGTGTGGGATTTGGCTTTCTTGACAAATAGAATGTGAAATGATACATAAGTATTCCTGGATCTCTGTATACCTTGCTATAATTCATACCAGTTACACCCATCAGCCATCCAAACTGAGAACCATGAAAATTTGTAGTTTTTTTTACTTGCTCCCTAAACCATATAATTTTGTGGCATGTCAAACAGAAGGGAGAGATTGTCAAAACTTCAATAGCAGGTGTAAAAAGGACAGATATGCTTAAGAGCTGACAGGTAGAGCGGCACCAATAAAAGATGAATCCTTGCCAGGTAAGGGTATAGGGAATAGAGTGTAGGTTTGGAAAAATCAAGAAAAGTAAAAATAAGTGCGAACATAAATAAAGTTATTCGTCACTATACCCCACACCCTACACCCCACACCCAAAAGCTTTGTAGATAATGGGTTTGCATTATCTTAGTGCCATTCGCTATTAGGATCGATTAAATCTCTACCATACTACTGACAGTAATCTGGCGACAAGTACTGTCTTTTGCAAGACACTACCATCTTGCGAGTCAATCCTCTATCTACATCCTAGATAGGGATTAATTGTATAAAGAATTCAAACTAAGCTGCATCTACATAAACCTCTACATACATGAAAACGACATTAAATTTGTCACGTTTTTATAAAGCATGTAACCCTAGCTACACGCTAAATATAAGTAACGTACTAGATCGGCAGTATTACATAGATTTTGCTGATGTACGTGGTTGCAAGATTGTCGAAGAATTGCAACGAACTATCATTCGTATTTCTCCTGACGAGCCAACCTGTCAGTTATTTACAGGCCATATCGGCTGCGGTAAGTCAACGGAATTGCAGCGCCTCAAGACAGAACTAGAATTGGCAGGATTTCATGTGGTTTATTTTGAGTCCAGTCAAGACTTAGACATGGCAGATATTGATATCAGCGATATTTTGCTGAGTGTAGCCCGTCAAGTCAGTGCCAGTTTAGAAGGGATTAGCATTAAACTCAAACCTGGTTACTTTACCAATTTGTTTAAAGAAGTAGGCGATTTTTTGCAAAGCCCCATAGAACTTTCTGGACAAGCAGAGTTGTCCTTGGGTATTGCCAAAATTACCGCCAAAACCAAAGATAGCACCCAGATGCGGAATCAACTGAGGCAATATCTGGAACCACGTACCAATAGTATTTTGCAGGCGATTAACGAAGAGATTTTAGAAAAGGCTGTTGAACAGCTAAAGCTAAGGGGTCAAAAAGGACTGGTAGTGATTGTAGATAATTTGGATCGAGTAGATATGCGTCCCTTAGCATCCGGGCGATCGCAACCAGAATATCTCTTCATTGACCGAGGCGAACAGTTACGCCGACTTAAATGCCACCTAGTTTACACAATTCCTCTAACGTTAATTTTCTCCAATGAGTATGAGACACTGAAAAATCGTCTGGGGGGAGGGATTGCACCAAAAGTACTACCGATGGTATTAGTGCGGCAAAGAGATGGCAGTGACTACGAACCAGGAATGTCACTAGTGCGCCAGTTAGTTCTAGCTAGAGCTTTTCCAGAAGTTCCTTTGAATAGCAGACTTTCATTAATTACAGAATTATTCGATCGCTCCGAAACCTTGGATCGTCTATGTCGCGTTAGTGGTGGTCACATTCGTAACTTATTAGGCTTACTTTATAGCTGCCTGCAACGACAAGATCCGCCTTTTTCTAGGGACTGCTTAGAAGCCGTGATTAAGGACTACCGCGACGATTTGCTATTAGCTATTGATGAATCCCAGTGGGAATTATTGTTTGAAGTAGTACAGCAGCAGAGAGTTAAAGGTGAGTCTGACTATCAGAGCTTACTAAGAAGTATGTATTTGTTTGAATATCGAGATCCTGTGGGGCGCTGGTTTGGCATCAGTCCAGCCTTGGCAGAAACAGAAAAAGTTTTGGCTTGGCAACAAAATAAGTAACAGTCAATTGTCATTTGTTATTGGTCATTAGTTCACTAACAAATGACCAATGCCCCATATCCAATGCCCCATATCCAATGCCCCATATCCAATGACTAATGACAAACAGCTACGCGTCTACACCAAAGAAAATCAGCATACTTTACAAAGATTGATTAGAGCGATCGCACTTTCCGAAGGTCAATTTGCTCTGATTTTAGTTCGATGCAACTATGGGCGATTACGCGAGCAAATGTTAGAGAATATTCGCTCGAACACTAAAGAAATTTATATCAGAGAAATCGTTCTCAATCCATCAACTACTTCTTTACACAGCACAATAATTTCAGAACTATCTTTAGATAATCCTGCCGTCCTTACAGACTCTTTACCGTCTGCTGTAATGATTTTCGGTATTGAATCAACTACCGACCTAGAAAACTTACTTACAGGTATCAACCAAGCACGAGATATCTATGCTGCTACTTTTCCATTTCCAGTCGTGTTGTGGCTACAGGATGAAGTAGCATCATTGCTTTCAAGATTAGCGCCTGATTTCAAAAGCTGGGCTGCAACCACTATCAAATTTGAAATGGCCAAAGCAGATTTAATTGCTTTGATATCTCAAGAGGAAGAATCTTTATTTGAAAAAGTTTTAGAAGCAGGTGCTGAAACGTTTTTATCTAATGCCTTCCTAGATTTAGATCCTAAGTCGCAACACCGCCACGAAATAGAATCAGCACGTAATGATTTACTACGCCTATATAACGTTAAATTAACACCAGGATTAGAAGCTAGTTTAGAATTTGTGTTGGGGCGAGATAAATACGCCAACGATCAAATTAATGGTGCTTTAGCCAATTATCAAAGAAGCCTAGCATTATGGCAGCAAGAAGCTAGGAGAATAGCAGAGTGGGAGAGTAATTCTTCTTTGCCCTTCTCATGTCCTCATCCTATGCCCCCCTCATCTTTACTCAAGCAAGCAATAGTACTATTCCACTTGGGGCTTTGTTATCACCGAATGGCAGATTTATATCAGAATACTAGTAGCTATTGCGAACATGCTCTGCTGTGGTTTAAACAATGCTTAGAGCTATTGGAGGAGGTACAAAGAGAAGACTTAGTTGCTAAATTCATTTTGCCTGCTTGTGAAATGCTGCAACGCTTACAAGCTTGGGATGACTTAAAAGAATTAGCTCAAAAGTCATTAAACCTACATAAAACTTATGGAACTCCCGCACAAGTTGCTCAAAATTATGGATTTTTGGCAAATGTGGCGGCTTCGGAATCGAATTGGGTACTGGCTCATGAATTAGCAAATACAGCACTTTCTATTTCCGAAGAAGTAACACAAGTCTCTCTGCGAGACGCTTTGCGAAGACGACGACAAGAAAGTTGGTATCTTCTGTTGCTAGCACGCACACAACGGCATTTGGGTGAGTGCGAGGAAGCTATCAATAACTTGGAATGGGCAAGGGTAGTTTGTGAGCTACAACATCAGCCATTACTATACTTAGAGATTTTAGAGGAACTGCGATCACTTTACTTTTTTGAGTGTCATAACTATACAGAAGCCTTTAAGCTGAAGCAAGAAAAAATTAAAATAGAACATCAGTATGGCTTTCGTGCCTTTATCGGAGCAAGTCAATTACAGCCACAACGCCCTAGAATTAACCCAGTACTAGAACCTCAGAAAATACCGTTTATTCCTGAAGAAATTGCTCAAGAGATATCTGCTTCTGGACGGCAACAAGATGTCAATCGCTTAATTGAAAGAATTGCCCGCGCTGACTACAAACTCACAGTTATTTATGGGCCATCTGGTGTAGGGAAAAGTTCAATTCTCAAAGCTGGTTTAGTCCCAGCACTCAAGGGAAAAGTTATTGGTGAACGTATTCCTATACCGATTGTTTTGTCTGTTTATACTGATTGGATAACAATCTTGAGTAGCAGTATCAACCAAGCATTAGCATACACAGGAATATCGGTTAATATTGACTCTACACCTACCATAATACTAGAAAGAATTCGGCTAGCATCTGAGCGCAATTATACAATAGTTATCATATTAGACCAGTTTGAAGAATTTTTCTTTGTTAATAATCCTCCTACACAAAGAATAGAATTTTATAAATTTTTTAGTGAATGTTTAAATATTTCTTATGTAAAAATTATTCTTTCATTACGAGAAGATTATTTACATCATTTGTTAGAGTTTGAACGTTTGAGTCAGAAAAATAGTACTGGCTTATATGATTTAGGAGTAATTAATAAAAATATCCTTGATAAGGATATTCGCTACTATTTAGGAAAATTCTCTAGCCGAGATGCCAAAGCCATAATTCACAGCCTTACTCAACGTTCACATTATGAACTAAGTGAAGAATTGATTAACCGATTAGTCCAGGATTTGACAGGAGAACTAGACGAAGTACATCCAATTGAATTACAAATAGTCGGCGCTCAACTACAAATAGAAAACATTACGACACTTGCAGAATATAAGCTTTGTGGTGGCTCGGCAAAATTAGTGGAACGCTGGTTAGGGGAAGTTATCAAAGACTGCGGTCAAGAGAACGAAGATTTAAGTTGGAAATTATTATTTGAATTAACAGATGAAAAGGGGACGCGACCTTTAAAAACTAAAGCTGATTTAGCAGCTGCATTAGTTAATAATTATGATATAGATACGATATCAAGCTTTGACAAAGTTGGAGAACTGATTTTAGAAATATTGGTGGGTTCAGGCTTGGTATTGCGAGTCAGAGAAGAGTTAGGCGATCGCTACCAGTTGGTTCACGATTATTTAGTTGAACCAATTCGCCAAAAGAACAACTATGGTATGCTCGCTGAATTAGAAAAAATCAAACTTGAAAAAACTAGAGCCGAAGCAGCCCAACAACTTAGTCAAAAGCAACTAAATTTGGTATTGCAACGACGATTGCGGGAAGCACGGATAGCAGGTGCAATCCTAGCAATTATGGGAGGAACAATAGCAGCGTTATGGTGGCAAGCCGACTTACAAAAAAGAGCAGCAATCCGCCAAACTCTACGAGCTGAACGTAGTGAAACCAACTTGAAAATTAGTGGAATCGCTGCTGCTAGCGAAGCTCTGTTTGCATCTAATAAAGAATTTGATGCCTTATTAGAAGGTTTGCGGGCTTGGAGAAAACTGAAACAAGCAGAGATCGTGCAGCCAGATACCCGAATGCGGGTGGTAACAGCCTTACAACAAGCAGTTTACGGGGTAACTGAGGTTAACCGTCTGGAAGGGCACACTGATGTTGTCTGGGGAGTAACTTTTAGCCCAGATGGTCAGTTGCTAGCATCAGGCAGTAAAGATAAAACAGTGAAACTTTGGCGTCCTGACGGTACCTTACTCCAAACCCTTAAAGGTCACACTGGTGCTGTTACCTGTGTAAGTTTCAGCCCTGATGGTCAAACTCTAGCATCCGCCAGCATTGACAAAACAGTGCAAATCTGGCACAAAAACCCGGTTACAGATGAATTTGACCCTAAACCATATAAAACCCTGAAAGGATACGGAGATTCGGTTGACAGCGTTAATTTCAGTCCTGATGGTGAGTTGTTAGCTACTGGCGGTAAGGATACAACTGTAAAACTCTGGCACAAAGACGGTAGCTTAGTAAAAATACTGAGAGGACATCGAGGGTGGGTTAACTGGGTAAACTTTAGTCCCGATGGTCAATTCATCGCCTCGGCCAGCGACGATAAAACAGTAAAAATCTGGCGACGGGACGGTAGCCTTGTTACAACTTTGCAGGGACATCAACAAGCTGTGATGATAGCTGTTTTCAGCCCAGACGGTAAATTCTTGGCCTCAACAGGTCGAGATAAAACAGTGAAACTTTGGCTCAGGGAAAGTAACAGCACTAAACACAGTTTTGACTTTCGTCCTTACAAAACTTTACGGCAGCATCGCAGTACAGTGTGGAGTTTGAGCTTTAGTTCCGATAGTAAAAAGTTAGCTTCCGCAGGTGAAGATAAAACCATAAACCTCTGGAGTATTACTGGTACTTTACTCAAAACCTTCAAAGGACACAGCGATGATGTTGTCAGTTTAGCTTTCAGTCCAAAAAACAAATTGCTAGCTTCAGGAAGTTTCGACAAAAGTATAAAACTATGGAGTTTAGATGCTCCAAGACCGTCTATTCTTCAAGGGCATCGGAAGCGAGTTTTGAGCGTTGCTTGGAGTCCCGATGGCCGGATGCTAGCTTCTGGTAGTCGCGATCGCACTGTCAAACTTTGGCAACGATACACCACCAATGGCGAGGTCAAAACTCGACTTTACAAAACTTTGGTGGGGCACAAAAATGAAGTTACTAGTGTCAGTTTTGACCCCAAAGGTGAAATGCTGGCTTCAGGAAGTTTTGACAAAACAGTGAAACTTTGGCGGTTAGACGGTACTTTAATCATGACTCTCCACGGGCATAGTAATAGTGTGATGAGCGTGAATTTCAGTCCTGATGGTCAGTTTTTGGCTTCAGCTAGCAAAGATAAAACAGTGAAACTTTGGGATCGTGAGGGCAAGTTGCTCAAAACCTTAGTGGGGCATCAGGATGCTGTAAATAGTGTAAACTTCAGCCATAATAGTCAAGTTTTAGCCTCTGCCAGTGATGACCAAACTGTTAAACTTTGGCAACGGGATGGTACATTGTTAAAAACTTTCTCACCCCATAACAGCTGGGTGACAGGTGTCAGCTTTAGTCCCACTGACGAGTTACTGGCTTCTGCCAGCTGGGATAACACCGTAAAACTGTGGCGACGGGATGGGACGTTATTAAAAACCTTATTAAAAGGGTACAGCGATAGCGTCAATGCCGTGACTTTCAGCCCCAATGGTGAATTACTCGCCGCCGCCAATTGGGACAGTACAGTGAAACTCTGGAGTCCTGAAGGCAAGTTAATTAAAAGTCTTAATGGACATCGCGCTGGGGTATTAAGTGTCAGTTTTAGCCCAGATGGTCAAACACTAGCATCAGCAAGTACTGACAACACGATAATTCTGTGGAATTTAAATCTTGACGACCTGCTTGTTCGTGGTTGCGATTGGGTGAGTGATTACCTTAAGCACAACCGCAATCTTGAAGAGCGCGATCGCCTTCTTTGCGATGGGATAATCCGTACAAACCGTTTTTAATTACAAATTATGAATTAGGTTGAAGCCTCAATGAGCAACCGCTTTTAGTTTAGCGGTTGGTGAGGCGATCGGAGTTATTAATTCAAAGCTAGAAATAAATTTCGAGCTAATCAGCTAAAAGAGCGATCGCTCTCCAAAACTTCATGGCTATTTTCTTCGGGAGCCTCTTGTGGCAAATTTATTAAAAAGGCTTGTAGCCTCATGCGCTCAATGTAGGGCCAGCCTCCCTCAGACTCAATATCTTTCAGCAGTGAGTAAAGTTGGCGGCGGTTAACAGGCAAACTTTCTTGAAAAATCCCATCCCGGATCTCTCGGTGTAACTGCTCTAATTGCCGCAGCAAAGCCAAAAGAGCTACAGTATCGCCTTCACAACCTGTAGCGGCATCATACACCACAGTTGCAATCGCTTGCAGTTTACCAGACAACTTCTCTGATTCAATATTTTTGCGATCGTTCATGCCACCTTTTCCGTATAAATGAGGTCAACTCAAATTTACCGGAGATTTTTAATTTTCCCTAGTTTGTCAGTTGTCTCCATGTTACCGCATCTCCTGAGTTGCCCTAATTAGGGGTGAATATAACTAGATTTGTATCTTTATCAAAAGCAATTGCGATCGCTCCAAAAAGAGCGTAGTAACCTTTAGCATAGGCTTTACAGAAGCTAGATGCGATCGAGACGAGACTTTCTTGGATTTTGAGAACTTTGATTTTGAGTTAAAAAAAATCGTATGATCTGGCTGATTTACCCATCCAACAATGGGCTGTATGTAGTGGCGTCACATACATGATACAAAAAGACTTGGGCGACGACGCTTTTGCAATAAGCAAGAGCAAAGTGCGAAGCAGACACCCCTGTTTGCACTTTTCAAGGCACAAGCATTTATGCTTCTCTGTGTGAGGCTTACTCATACACTCGCCCAACTCCAAACAAATGCCACCAACAGTAAAACTGCTGGTTTTTTGCTCCCCTAGTAACACACATCCAAAATGGATGCAGTGTTCTACTTAGTCTGGGGTTTACACTCCAAGCTCAAGAGAGCGACACGTTTAACTACGTTTAGCAGAGAAAAGTTTGAGCAGCGTCTGACAACTAGACACCCGAACACTTGCTTCAACTCTCTTAATCAGAGCAAAGCCGTGTCCGAACAAAGGTAGCTTTTTGCAGAGTAGCGGCTTCTCATCAGAGATCAAAGCTTCGATGCAGTTTTACAACTTAGATATTAATTTTTGAGATTGAGGTTGACCATGAGGTATCGCGCTTTAATTGTTGCATTCTTGGCTTTGTGCCTGGGGCTAATAACCGCTTGTAGTGATGCTCCTACTACCAGTAGTGGTAGAGATGTACTCACTTACGATCAAATTCGCGGCACTGGCTTGGCTAACAAATGCCCCCAACTAGGAGAAACACGCCGTGGCTCCATTCCCATTGATTCTAGCCAGTCTTATACCATCAAAGAACTTTGCTTGGAACCAACTAGCTTCTTCATCAAAGAAGAACCTGCTAATAAACGCCAAGAAGCAGAATTTGTTGCCGGCAAATTGTTGACCAGATACACTTCCACTATTGACCAGGTGCAAGGTAATCTAAAAGTTAACGCAGATAATAGCCTGACCTTTACGGAAACTGATGGTCTTGACTTCCAAGCCATCACTGTGCAACTTCCTGGTGGTGAGCGAGTACCTTTCCTCTTCACCATCAAAAATTTGGTTGCTCAAAGCCAACCCAGCTTGACCAGTATTAACACCTCTACGGACTTTGAAGGCAGCTTTAAAGTCCCTTCCTATCGTGGTGCTGCCTTCCTAGATCCTAAAGGTCGTGGTGTCGTCAGTGGCTACGATAATGCTGTTGCTCTCCCCGCCCAAGCAGATGATGAACAACTTACCCGCACTAACGTCAAGCGTGCTGAAAATCTCAATGGCAAGATTTCTCTGCAAATCGCTAAAATAGACGGTTCTAGCGGTGAAATTGCTGGCACTTTCGAGAGCGAACAGCCATCTGATACAGATTTAGGTGCTGGCGAACCTAAAGAAGTCAAGATTCGCGGTCTATTTTATGGACGGGTTGAATCGATTCGTGGCTAAATCCTTGAAAGTAAGGTAACTGACTGGCACTCAAAACGACAATTCTGTAACTATTCAGACTTGCTCGCAAAAGTTAAACTATCCACCCTCTTGAAAAAAGAGGGTAGATAGATTTTTAAAAAAATGGGGATAAAGGTAAATCTGAGTAAAATTATGGGCAAAATAGCCCTGGCAATTGAAAAAATTTTTATTCCTCAGTCTTATGGGTCACTTGATTTATCCCTTTAACCTTTTTCCTTTCATTAAAACACTATAGACTTAAGTACAAAAAAGGGTGAGATGCCCTTTTTTTATTGGCTTGCGTAAATATACATAATTTTTTTTAAATTATTAGTAATTTTTAATTATTGGATAAATTTTAGTGGAATGAGCACGTAATTTTACTGTGAATCCAACTTTTGCTTGTGAAATAAAAGCTGGACTACTGTTGTTTCGTTTATCTAAATTAACTTCATGATTAATTAACTCAAGTTAAGTACAATCTCGGTTTGATATTTAGTGATTAATTTTATATTTTATTTCTATGTGGTTCTAAAAAAGCTACAAGTCATATCAAAGATAAATAACCAACTAAATAATGATTTCGCCCATTTAAATTTTGCTCGATTGTCAAGTAACCTATGGAATTTTAATAGAAAGTCTTTATTATCTACCATAGTATTTGCTAGGAAATATATCGCAATATTTCATTTGATATCGTGCGATCGCAGCTGAATTTAAAAAGCGAATAATAATTGATTCTTTATTTGCTCAATAAACCCGGTGCTATGCCTACCACAGTCACCAATGAACTAAAGCACGAAATTTGGCAGTTGTTGCGAGAATATCAGCAATCTCCGTCAGAAAACATCCGCAATCAACTGGTAAAACTCAATTTTGGACTTGTGAGAAAAGAAGCTCACTATTGGACAAATCAATGTCATGAAACCTACGATGATTTGCTCCAGGTTGGATGTTTGGGTTTAATCAGAGCTATTGAAAGATTTGAAATTTCCAAGGGACATGCCTTCAGTTCCTACGCTCTTCCCTATATTCGGGGTGAAATTCAACACTATCTCCGAGATAAAGGTGTCACCGTACGAATTCCTCGGAAATGGTTAGCGCTCCAACAGCAAGCAATAGGAGTATCACGTTCTTGGCGTGAAAAACACAATCGGCAACCAACCGACTCGGAATTAGCCGCAGCACTGGAAATTTCTCCAAACGAATGGCAAGAAATTAAATTAGCATGGGTCAATCGCGCTCCCTTAAGTCTTGATGTGCCAATCCAAGATGGAGAAGAAGGTTCTACCTGCTTGGGAGAATTGGTTCCAGATCCTCACTATCGCAGCTTTCAACTGGCACAAGAAGACCAACTTCGCTTACAACAAGCTTTGGTTCAGCTAGAAAAACGCACCCGCGATGTGTTGGAATGTGTGTTTTTGCAAGATTTGACCCAAAAACAAGTCGCAGAACATCTGGGCATCAGTGTAGTAACGGTTTCCCGTCGAGTCAAGAAAGGACTGGATTTGATGAAAGAGCTTATGGGTGTGACAGAAGATTGACTGCAAAAAACAAACCGCAGTTATACTGGGTATGCAGTGCTAAAAATAACCCTTGAAATGTAAAAAATTAGGTTATAAAGGGAACATACTTTGCCTTTGATCCAAATTTTAGGCATTGTTTATTTTCACTTTTCAATTTTCCAATGGCTTTTGAGAAAGGCTCATGGGCATAACTTCAAAAATTACAATTGCAGCTATTCTAACTTTGGCGCTCGCCGGATGTGCTTCTGAAGATACACCACAAGCCATCAATCCTGTGCCAGTTCCCAAAATAGCAAAAAAGTCGCCACCAGCGGCTCAATCCTTTAAGAATCCAGTGATACCGGCTAAACAGGTCTCACAAGTTAATCTTGCATCTGTTAACTTGATTCAATCCACGAATGCTACAGAGCGGACACGGGAACTTGTGGTATCAAAAGCTAGAAGCGATCCTTTTGCACAACTTTTCGGGCAGACTATTCCCGGAATGGCTAAAACATCTGGAAGACCAGTTCCCGTGGTTCCTAAACTACCTACTGCATCACTAGCAGTACGAAAACTTCCAACACGCAGAATCGCTTTAAATCCAAAGAAAAACAACGTTTCTTCTGTACCAAAAAAAGTCAATCCTACTTTGACTTCAGTTGTACCAAAAAAAGTCAATCCTACTTTGACTTCAGTGTTGCCTAAAGTTTTGCCTCAAGTTGTTCCCAATCCCACTTTAGTCTCTGTATTACCACCACCAGCACAGCCTGAGTTAGCAAGGGCAGTAGTTGTGACTGGTGTAGTTCTAATTAGTAAAGAACCACAAGCAATTATCAAGGTACCGGATGAGCCGACAAGTCGGTATGTACAAGCGGGACAGCGATTAGCAAATGGTGTACTGATTAAACGTATTGAAATGAATCAGGGCTACAACCCCATCGTGATTTTGGAACAATATGGTATTGAAGTTGCCAAAATGGTAGGGGAAGGGACTGTCAAATCAACGTCGTCAGCTGCATCTGCTAGCGGCAATGCAATTTCAGTGACAACGCCCCCCCAAAATACGTTTAATGTGGGAGCTTCATAAAGATGGAGACTAAGGAAATTGAATTCGCTGGTTTGCCTTTAGCTGTTTATAGAGAAATAGCAGCTCATTTACGTCAAGTCGAAGGGGTGGAAGTGGATTTAATTCCCCAGTCATCCCAACAGTTTGATTACAATCAAAGTCAAATTGCTGGCTTGAGCCTCTCGTGGACAGCAAACTCTAGCTTAGAAAGTCGGCAACGAGTTAACCAGATTTTGGCTTACTATCAAAATCGCTATATGAATTCTATTTGATTTTTTGATTTGTGAGAATTGCAACCCGCGGAACCCCGACTTATTAAAGAAGTCGGGGTTCTTGTTGTTCATGAATCATGCTACAGAGCAGCGATGTCTCCGACGGGCTACGCCTACGCACTAAGCATTATTTAACATAGGTTCATAAACAATACTGTCTAACGACCTCACAACACCCAGCAAGGTGAGGATTTCAAAAAGCAACGTTATGATAATTAATGCATTAATCGAGCTTGGGTCTAATAATAAATTAAGTTGGCACAAATAAACCTCAATAGTACGGAGACGATTAATTGCCTCTGTACAGCAGTCAAAAACCATTGCTCTTGACTGTATATTTAGGGGCTGCGCCTAACCAAAATCAGCCGTTGTACAAATTTCCATAAGGATAATTCAAGTGACTAGGACTAATTCAGACTTTCTTTCTTCCAGCGATCCGGCGATCGCAGGGTTAATCAACGACGAACTACAGCGTCAGCAAGATCACTTGGAATTGATTGCTAGTGAAAACTTTACGTCTGCTGCTGTACTGGCGGCTCAAGGTTCGGTACTGACAAATAAATATGCTGAGGGATTACCTGGTAAACGCTACTATGGCGGTTGTGAGTTTATCGACAAAATCGAGCAACTAGCGATCGACCGTGCTAAACAGATATTTGGTGCGGCTCATGCGAATGTACAACCCCATTCTGGTGCACAAGCCAATTTTGCAGTATTTCTATCGCTGCTGGAACCAGGGGACAAAATTATGGGGATGGATTTGTCTCATGGGGGACATCTTACCCACGGTTCTCCTGTAAATTTTTCAGGTAAGTGGTTCCAAGTTAGCCACTACGGTGTCAGTCAACAAACAGAACAACTTGACTACGATCAAATTCGCGAGCTGGCGCTGAGGGAGCGTCCTAAGCTCTTGATTTGTGGTTATTCGGCTTATCCACGTGTAATTGACTTTGAAAAATTCCGTAGTATTGCTGATGAAATCGGCGCTTACTTACTCGCTGATATTGCTCACATTGCTGGTTTAGTTGCCACTGGTCTTCATCCCGACCCCATTCCTCACTGTCACGTGGTAACAACAACTACCCATAAGACTCTACGCGGCCCTAGAGGGGGTTTAATCTTGACTAGCGACGCAGAACTAGGTAAAAAGCTAGATAAATCTGTTTTTCCTGGCAGCCAAGGCGGGCCATTGGAACACGTGATTGCTGCCAAGGCAGTAGCTTTTGGAGAAGCCCTCAAACCTGAGTTTAAAACCTATTCTGCCCAAGTGATTGAAAATGCTCGTGCTTTGGCCGAACAACTGCAAAACCGTGGTTTAAAGTTAGTATCTAACGGCACTGACAATCATTTAATTTTGGTAGATTTACGATCTGTAAGTCTAACTGGTAAGCAGGCAGATCGGCTAGTCAGTAACGTGAATATTACTGCTAATAAGAATACTATTCCCTTCGATCCGCAGTCGCCATTTGTTACTAGCGGTCTGAGGTTAGGTTCGCCAGCAATGACCACGCGGGGCTTAGGAGTAGCAGAATTTACCGAGATTGCCAATATTATTAGCGATCGCTTACTTTCTCCAGATTCCGACGTAGTAACCCAAGATTGTCGTCAACGGGTAGCGGCATTGTGCGATCGCTTCCCCTTATATCCTCATCTGGAAATTCCTGTACCAGCATTAGCCTGAGATGATAGTTAGGAGTTAAGAGTTAAGAGTGATGAGTTTTAAGTTTTGAACTTTTAACTCTAACTCCTAACTCCAAACTCCTAACTCCTAATTCCAAACTCCTAACTATTCCTTCTAATGAGTGCAGAAATTATTTGTGTTGGTACTGAACTATTGCTAGGAGATATCCTCAACGGCAATGCTCAATTTTTGGCGCAACAATTAGCGCAACTAGGTATTCCCCACTACTATCAAACAGTGGTTGGGGATAATCCAGAACGGTTGAAGCAAGTTATAGAAATTGCTATTTCCAGAGCGCAAATTCTCATGTTCACTGGTGGACTCGGCCCCACACCAGACGATCTCACCTGTGAAACCATCGCCGATTTTTTTAAAGTCCCTTTGGTAGAACGTTCTGACATTATTGAAGACATAACGCAGAAATTTGCCCAACGTGGTCGGGTTATGTCACCAAGTAACCGCAAGCAGGCTTTGATTCCCCAAGGTGCAGAAATTCTCCCCAACCCTACTGGAACAGCACCCGGTATCATTTGGCAACCTCGTCCTGAAATCACGATTTTTACCTTTCCCGGTGTTCCCAGTGAAATGCATGTGATGTGGGAAGAAATAGCTGTGCCATTTCTCAAAAGTCAAGGTTGGGGTAAAGAAATTATTTACAGTCGGAGTTTAAAGTTTTGGGGTATTGGTGAATCTGCTTTAGCGGAAAAGGTTGCTTCGTATTTAAAGTTGCCAAATCCCACAGTCGCCCCTTATGCAGGTAAAGGGGAAGTTAGATTGCGAGTTTCTGCAAAAGCAAATTCAGAAGCAGCCTCAGAAGCCCTAATTGCGCCCATTGAAAAACAACTTAAAGAAATTGCCGGACTGGATTTTTATGGCGTTAATAATGATACTCTCGCTTCTGTAGTTGGTCAGTTGTTACGGGCATCAAAAGAAACGCTTTCAGTGGCAGAATCTTGTACTGGTGGCGGTTTAGGGCAAATGTTGACTGAAATTTCTGGGAGTTCTGATTACTTTTGGGGTGGAGTAATTTCTTATGACAATTCTGTGAAGGTTAGGCTGTTGGGGGTTAATCAGGAAGATTTAGATAAATTTGGAGCGGTAAGTGCTACTGTTGCAGAGCAAATGGCTGTTGGAGTCAAAACCCGCCTTGCAACAACTTGGGGACTGAGTATTACTGGAATTGCTGGCCCAACCGGAGGGACAGATACAAAGCCAGTGGGTTTAGTTTACATTGGTTTAGCCGGGCCAAACGATGAAGTGACAAGTTTTGAGTATCAGTTTGGTACTGTGCGAGGTCGAGCTTTAATTCGTCATGTGAGTGCAAATGCAGCGTTGGATAATTTGCGCCGGAAGTTGTTGACGAGGTAGCAGATATATTATGTTTGTCATACAGATTGTATGACAAACGAACCTAACGATGCGAATTAATGCACGATTAGATGACGAGTATGCCGATCGACTAGCCTTTATTCAACAGCAGACTAATCAAGCAGTAACGAATGTGATTAAGTCTGCTATTGCGTTGTATTACCAGCAGCTTCAGCAGGAACAAAAGAATGCGTTGTTGATGCTGACCCAAACAGGTTTTATTGGTTGCGGTTATACAGATTCGGATCTGTCTGTAAATTACAAGTCAATTCTGAGAGATGCCTTGAAAGCTAAGTAGATTTGTGTGATTTCTGCACCCCGGTTTCAAAGAATTTCTAATTGAAACTCAGCATTGGCTTTGTAGTAGGTGTACTACCGATCGGATGTTGGATTGGACTGAAGAAAAAATCAGAATGCAAACGCTCCAATCGTAAAAATTCAATTGCGATGGCGTAATCGCCCCTTGGAAGCGATCGCAAGTTAATTAACTGAAGGGCGATCGCGGATGTTCAAAAACTGTAAACTGTTTAATTTTACCTTGAATTCCCAAGAAATAATCTTTACTCAAAATTCAATCTATCAAAATAGTGAATTCATTTCATAACTATTGATGCCAGAACTTCTATCTAGGGATCGATATCGCTAACAAGCTAAATGAAGTAGAAATAGTATACTAAATCACATGAGATTGTATTGTATGAAATCCAATTATGTTGCAAAACAGCTTTCCACGGTAAAACGCTGGATGGCCACAGCGCTGTTTTGTATGTTAGCGATCGCTTTCGTTTGGCAAGGTGCATTTTTCTCGAACACCTCAGCAATGGCCGATCCTGCTGGAACCTTGATTGCATATGATGATGCAGATCGCGCTCAAGAGAAAGCTAGTAGAGATGCTGGACGAACCAAAAATTTCATTGATGATACAGCAGATAAAGTTAAGGACGCTGCCAAGAGCAATGCCAGTAAAGTTGACCAAGCAACAGACAATGGTAGCTTTATTGAGCGCAAAGCCAAAAAAGATGCCGCTACAATTCAGAAGAGAGCAAATGAAGATGCATCTCGGACTAAAGAAGCAGTAGACAATACCAAGAATGTTGTTGAACGTACTGTTGAAAACATTAAGGATGCTTTTGGTAAATAGAGATATAGCAATCCTATTGGATTTGTAAAAATCGAAAACTTTAAATTTCCGACTTCTTAAAGGGGTCGGAAATATTGTTGTTTGCTAGTAATTTCGGAAAATCTAAGGTTACATCAGCAATTTACAGGTAGTTAAACATTATGTTAGGGTAACACAGATAGCTCTGCATCCCCATAAGGTATTGTAATTAATGCCTCTTTTCCAGTTGCAGACTTTTAACGAGATATATACTAATAATAAATGAAGTTAGATAAAGTAATTAAGTAGCTTTAGATACATATTTATCACAGTTATAAGAATTAGCGATCGCTGATAAAATTAGCTGCTGTCACCGAAGAAGAGTAGAAACTCTAGTTAAATATTTACTAGCAATTATGCTAGATATATAGCTGTAAACAAAATATTTGATTTTCTTTTGTACTAACTTAAGATGGCAAAAGTGAGTAATCTGCTTAATGAACTTCCGCAAATTGCTCTTCAAAAACTTATTTTTATATACGCATCGCAGGCATTTTATAAGTAGCATTACCCACGTAAAAATGTGTTATAAATTTAACTGATTGCAATCTTATTTGACGAATTGTTAATGGTTAACAAATTTTTCACTATCATCAATTAAGAAGTTATACTTTCCACTACAACTTAGTAACAATGTAAGAGTTTGATTCTGTAGACAACCCGACCGTGGGAAAATCAAAATACCGAGACTCGAAGTTAGAGAGGAAAACCTTATAATATGCATCTGAGCGAAATCACCCATCCTAATCAGTTGCACGGTTTATCTGTTCGCCAACTGCAACAGATTGCCCGTCAGATTCGAGATAAGCATCTTCAAACAGTAGCAGTTAATGGTGGACACTTAGGGCCAGGGTTGGGTGTTGTCGAATTAACACTAGGACTTTACCAAACACTGGACTTAGATCGGGATAAAGTTATTTGGGATGTAGGACACCAGGCTTATCCCCACAAACTGCTTACAGGACGTTACGATCGCTTCCACACCCTCAGACAAAAGGACGGAGTTGCAGGCTATCTCAAACGGGGTGAAAACAAGTTTGACCACTTTGGGGCTGGACACGCTTCTACAAGTATTTCAGCAGCTTTGGGTATGGCTTTAGCGCGAGACTTGAAAGGGGAAAAATTTAAAGCCGTTGCTGTGATTGGGGATGGGGCACTAACTGGCGGCATGGCTTTAGAAGCCATCAACCATGCCGGACACATGCCGAAAACCAACCTGTTGGTTGTTCTCAATGACAACGACATGTCCATATCTCGCAACGTCGGCGCGATTCCCCGCTATCTCAACAAAATGCGCCTCAGCCAACCGGTGCAATTTATTAAAGATAATCTTGAGGAACAGTTTAAGCAAATCCCCTTCGTGGGCGAATCCCTCTCACCCGAACTCGGACGCATCAAAGAAGGTATGAAGCGTTTGGCTGTTCCGAAGGTAGGTGCAGTTTTTGAAGAACTCGGCTTTACTTACATTGGGCCAGTGGATGGGCATAATCTCGAAGAATTGATTGCCACCTTCCAACAAGCACATCAGATACCAGGCCCAGTTTTGGTACATGTAGCAACAGTAAAAGGCAAAGGTTATGAAATTGCCGAACTAGATCAAGTTGGCTACCACGCCCAAAGCCCCTTCAACGTCGCAACTGGCAAAGCCATTCCTTCTAATAAACCCAAACCTCCGGCTTATGCCAAAGTCTTTTCTCACACTCTGGTAAAACTTGCCGAACAAAATCCGAAAATCATCGGGATTACTGCGGCTATGGCAACGGGGACAGGTTTAGATAAACTTCAAGCAAAATTGCCCAATCAATATGTTGATGTGGGCATTGCGGAACAACACGCAATTACCCTAGCAGCAGGACTTGCAAGCGAAGGGATGCGCCCTGTAGCAGCTATTTATTCCACCTTCTTGCAACGCGCCTACGACCAGATAATTCATGATGTCTGCATCCAAAACCTGCCAGTATTCTTCTGCTTGGATCGGGCGGGAATCGTCGGATCTGATGGCCCCACCCATCAAGGTATGTATGATATTGCCTATCTGCGTTGCATTCCTAACATGGTAATCATGGCCCCCAAAGACGAGGCAGAACTGCAAAGCATGGTAGTAACTGGCGTTAATCATACCAGCGGCCCGATCGCAATGCGCTACCCTCGTGGCAATGGCTACGGCGTTCCCTTGATGGAGGAAGGCTGGGAACCTTTGGAAATCGGCAAAGGTGAGATTCTGCGTACAGGCGATGATGTGTTAATTGTTGCTTATGGCACAATGGTCTATCCAGGAATGCAAGCTGCGGAAATTCTCAGCGAACACGGCATTGAAGCAACTGTAATTAATGCCCGTTTCGTTAAGCCTTTAGATACCGAGTTGATTTTGCCTTTAGCGAAGAAAATCAGCCGCGTTGTCACCTTAGAAGAAGGCTGTGTAATGGGTGGCTTTGGTAGTGCGATCGCCGAGGCTTTACTAGATGCAGATATTCTCGTTCCTGTCAAGCGATTTGGTGTACCAGATGTATTGGTAGATCATGCTGAACCCAATGAATCTAAGACAGAACTAGGTTTAACCAGTCATCAAATAGCAGAGAGAGTATTGCAAGCTTTCTTTAAGCGGCAACTATCTGCTGTGGTTTAGTTTACTTATCAACGGTATTATCTAAAAATAACCCCTGTTATAGGGGTTATTTTTGTGAGAATATTAGCGATCGCTGGACTTTCAGAATTTCGTATCCCTCGCGAATTTAACAACTTATTTGATTTCCAAAAAGCCGCCGTACAGCTAGCAGCACGTCATGTAACTAGGCGTGGCGGCGTGTGAAGAATCTACCGCAGCGATACCCAGAGATAAACAGCATCACGAGTTAGTAAATAAGAGTGCTGAATTGATTGCTGAAGATTGTCTTCTGATTTTGCTTAAATTTCTATATGGATTAATAGCCAAATTTCTTGTTCTTGAATTTGCCAGACTTTAACTAATTTATCTGCATATCTCCTACCTTGTTCTGCTTCGCGGGCTATTTGTTGAAATTCCTTATCAAGAAATTTGTGGGGACGTTCTCAATTAATTATTTCTGCTGTTTGGGGAAAGAACAATTGCATTGCTTGGGCAAAGTAAGCTTCTAAAATTTATTTCCACAGGCTATTATTGTCTGCTCTTTCCAGTTCTTCTGTCATCAGTTTATTGCTATACCATTTAGAAATCCTAAATTATTTGTGAACAACAAGATACTCGACTTCTTGCAGAAGCTCTAAAGGGCGGTTAGAAACGGCATCTACACAGACAAAACCCACCTTTGTGAATTTCAAAGCCTCAATTGTTCTTTAGTCTATGTTCGCGTAGCATTCCGCAGTAAAAGTAGACTTGCTTTGTATAACTGCGAATTCTATTTGCTTTGGCTCTAAGTTGACTTTTGCTTGTGGAAAATACTGAAATAAGAAAGCAAACTGGGGTTTGAGAAAGTAAAAGCTGATTTGACTTGCGGAAAACACCAAAATGAGAAAGCAAACTGGAGTTTGAATAAGTAAAAGCTGATTTGACTTGCGGAAAACACCAAAATGAGAAAGCAAAAGCTTCTTTTGAGTAAGTCAAAGCTTCTTTTGAGAAAGCATTTCAGTATTTTGAGAAAGCAAACGGGCATTTTTGTAAAGCAATTAGGAATTTTGGTAAAGTAATCAGCAAATCTACCTGATAATTCAAAATTACGGCTGTACAAATCAAGCCAACATTTAGAGAAATTCATAACTTTTCCGTATAATTTATCAGTTTAATTAAATATAAGGGATTTATAAAGTATAAAAAGCATGGGTAAAAATTTAACTTGTATAAAGAGGGTTTATTAAAGTCTGCTAGCGCAGACTTAATTTTTATAACCACAGATTTATTTTCTGAATAGAAATACTCAGCATATTTTTTGGAAATTTAAAAAACTTTAACTTTAAATTTATAATTTTAAATTTTTGGGTGCAAATTAAAACAATCGAATTTCTTTATAATTTATTTGAAATTCACCGCAGAGTTTAAATAGTATTATGTTCCGTTAAAATGGCATTACTGCTATAAATACAACAATGTATTTAAATAAAGTCTAATAAATTACTATATATATAAATCGGGTAGCATTTACTTAGTAGTAATTTTAGAACCGTGCAAATTCATTCTCACTCAAAATTTAATCATAGCTGCGATCGCCGCGAGCAGGGTTTGCAAAAATTGCTCGATCGCCTTGTCATATCAATAGAGCGAAATGAGTTAGTCCGGCAAACAACAAATCAACTCTGAGAATCGCTTCAGGTCGATCGGGTGTGTTGTATTATTTTTATGGGCAGTGGGAAGGACAGGTGACTTTTGAATCTTTGAGTTCTAAAGAATTCTCAATACTGGGTTCCACTGCCCCAGATGATTGTTTTAACAACGAGTATGCTGCTTTATACTTAGCAGAACGTATAAAAGCGATCGCTGATATTGAATTAAAGCCAATCCAGCCTTGTCACCGAGATTTTCTCCGCAGTATCCAGGTTCGTGCCAATTTAGTTGTACCAATTGTCATCCCTAAAGGATTATGGGGATTGCTGGTAGCACATCACTGTCAAGGGCCTCATAATTGGTCGCCATCAGATATAGAAATGATGCAAATAGGGGCACAAACTCTAGAAACAGATCGTAATATTCTGGAGAGTTAAGTAACTGTGTATTCAAATCGCCTACAGTTAAATAGGAGAGATACTCGCCAGCACTGATTTTTCTAATAAGGAGAAAGAACTGTGAAATTTGGTTACACGGTCATCTGGGTAGATGATGTGGTTAAGACAGTTGAGTTTTACGAAAAAGCTTTTGGTTTAGTTCGTCGCACTCTCCTGGAAAAGGGGCAGTCTATCTGGGCCGAAATCGAAACCGGAAACACTACACTAGCTTTCTCTTCTAGTAATGAAGCACAGAAGTTATTTCCTGGTGGCTGCCATCCCAACCACGTTACACAACCACCGGCTTCAATCCAGATATCATTTATTACTCCTGATGTTGGCAGTGCTTATATGAGAGCGATCGGGGCTGGTGCAAAAACACTAGATGCTCCTAAAACCCAGCATGGGGGACACACAATTGCTCGTGTCCGCGATCCCAATGGTGTGCTGGTGTCGTTGGTGAGTGCCTAAGTAGCAAATTGCCTTCTATCGATCTAGATGGCTATGGGCAGCGCGATCGCCTTTTAGCAAGACGCAACCCACAAGGGTAAATTACGATGCTGCGTTTCTTGGCTGATGAGAACTTGAACAATCAAGTTATTCGTGGCGTTCTGCGTCGTAACTGTAATATTGATATTGTCCGTGTTCAGGATGTTGGATTGACTGAAGCAGACGATCCAAATGTATTATAATGGGCAGTGCAAAACAGGCGTGTAGTCCTAACTCATGGTGTCGCGACGATGATAACTTTTGCTTATGAACGATTACAAGCAGGCTTGGCAATGCCTGGTTTATTTGAGATCGGTCGTCGTGTTTGGGTTGGTTTAGCGATCGCAGAAATTTTGTTGCTAGATGAATGTAGCTTAGAAGAAGAATAGGAAGGACAAGTCCGGTTCTTGCCTTTGCGTTAACGATTGGAGGCGATTAATTTGACTGACGTTGGCGTAGCCTGTCGTCGTTGATAAGCATTTGTTTTTTGTAGTCCCCAATCTAAAATCTGAAATTTTATGGATTCCAATGCTTTGCTGTGTGCAGCGATCGCCAATCACATTACCACCAATCCTCAAAAACGAATTACTTTTGCCCAATTCATGGATATGGCATTATACCATCCTGAATACGGCTACTATTCCAGCGATGCAGTCAAAATAGGCTTTAAAGATAGTGATTTTTTTACCTCTCCCAATCTCTGTTCTGACTTTGGCGAGTTACTCGCAGAACAATTTTTGCAAATGTGGGAGATTTTAGGAAAACCTGTACCCTTTTCTCTGGTAGAAATGGGAGCAGGTCAAGGATTGCTTGCATTGCATATCCTTAAATATCATCAGCTACACTACCCAGATTTTTTTACCGCCCTAGAGTACATAATTGTTGAAAAGTCTCCAACTTTAAGACAAGAACAGCAGCAACGCTTGCAAGATTTCTCTGTGCGTTGGTGTAATTTAGAGGAGATACCACCAAATGCGATCGCTGGTTGCTTTTTCTCTAACGAGTTAGTAGATGCCTTCCCCGTGCATCAATTTATCCTAGAAGCGGGAGAACTCCGAGAAATTTATGTAACTACAGATAGTAATCAGAAAGAAACCTGTTCATCATTCGTGGAAGTCACAGGGGAACCTTCAACGCCCCAACTAGCTGAATATTTAGACTTAGTGGAAATGAACTTTACCGAAAGTGCATATCCAGATGGCTACCGTAGTGAAATTAATTTAGCGGCTGGTGACTGGTTGAGTATAGTAGCAGACCGCTTGCAGCGCGGCTATGTGTTAACAATTGATTATGGCTACCCCGCCAGCCGTTACTACAATCCCAGGCGATCGCAAGGAACGTTACAGTGCTATTATCACCACCGCTTCCATGACAACCCTTATATTAATATTGGGCGACAAGATATAACTGCCCATGTTGACTTTACAGCTTTGGAACGCTGGGGCCAGAAGTGTAATTTAAAGAATGTTGGTTTTATTCAGCAGGGATTATTTTTGATGGCATTGGGATTAGGCGATCAGATTGCAGCTCTTTCCCAGCAAAAGCAACCTCTTTCGCAGCTACTACAGCATCGGGATGCACTACACCAACTTCTAGACCCCACAGGACTCGGCGGTTTTGGAGTTTTAATTCAGAGCAAAGGTCTGGACAATACAGAAATTTCTCAACCATTAAAAGGATTGATTCTGCCAGAGTAAGTGTAAATTTGAAAAGTTAAAACTCTATTTAAGAATGCAGTATCAGTCTTATTTAGACTAGCATAACAGTGATTACTGTAAAGTTAAACACACTACCAAAGTAATAATTATGTCCACTCATGACCTGTTAATGCTAGTAACACTACTTACCCCTGGTATATTACTGTCAGTGATAATTATGTTAACTTTTGCTGCCGGTGGTTGATTGCCAGAGTCAGGAAGTAAGAAAACTGGGATTTAGGATTGTATTTTAAATTTCAAATAACTACTTCCCAACTAAATTTGAATCAAACAATGCGATGTTCACGATGGGCTATAACGCTCAATGACTCGCTCTAAGCGTTGGCGCAGCCTCTTTAAGAGTTGCTATGCCAAAAGCTTTACGCAACGCTTATGGTGACGCTGTACTAAAGGAACGTAAAAAATGAAGGTGGCATTTCTGGGAACTGGACTGATGGGACTACCAATGGCTCAAAGGTTATTAGCCGCAGATATACAGCTAGTGGCCTACAATCGTACCCCAGAAAAATTAGCATCACTACAAGCAGCTGGGGCTGAAATTGCTACACATCCCCGCCATGCCATTCGTGCTGCTGAGTGCGTAATTCTTATGCTGACTAATGCTCCAGCTATTTACAATGTGTTGCTTTCAGATACTGCTTGGCAAACTTTGGAAGGGCGCACGATTATCCAAATGGGAACAATTACGCCCACAGAAAGCCAGGAAATTAGAGATGCAGTTGTTGGGGGTGGTGGTGAGTACTTAGAAGCGCCCGTATTAGGGAGTATCCCAGAAGCAAAAGCTGGCAAGTTGAGTGTTATGGTAGGGGCCGAGCCAGAACAATACGAACGCCACTTGAAGTTACTCCAAAATTTTGGGACAGAACCTTTACTTATCGGGCCAGTGGGATCTGCGGCGGCGCTTAAATTGGCACTAAATCAATTAATAGCTTCTCTAACAACTAGCTTTGCTTTGAGTCTAGCTTTTGTCCAGCGTCAAGGTGTCGATGTAGATGTGTTTATGCAAATCTTGCGCGACAGTCCCCTTTACGCAGCTACCTTTGACAAAAAGCTACAACGGATGTTAGATGGCAATTATGCCGATCCCAATTTTCCCACAAAACACTTGCTTAAAGATACGGAATTATTTATCTCGGAAGCGAAATCTCGGAGTTTGGATCTCAGCAGTATTAAAGGAGTGCGGCAAATCTTGCAAACAGCTGTAAAAATGTCATTTGCTGATGATGATTACTCATCACTATTTTCAGTCATTAAAGAATGGGGAGAAGCGATCGGAGAATAAAGAATTTAAGCTTCATCTCACGCCTGACAGCAGGGTAAACTAAGCGTTAACAACCACGTATAAAGGGTTTTTACTGAAGCTTGAAGCATTCATTTTTGCATTTACTGTTCAATAAGCATTTATTGAATGAGCAAATTATGATACTCTAAACCGATTCAGTAATTGTCTTTTTGATTAAGTCGAAGTTAGGGTTGTGCGTAGTGCAACCCCAACTTGTGGTGCGCGTAGGCGTAGCCCGCACTTCTCTGCGAGACGGTGCGCGTAGCTTGCTTCCACGAAGTGGTACGACAAAGCTCAGTGACCACCGCAAGCATCGCATGAATCGACGGATGCAAAAAACCTAGAATTGGATAACCCGCAACTTGAGTTAATAGACAATTACTGGCCATTAATAGTAGTTGAGCGAGGAAATGGTAGAGATTCAGGCGCAGACGAAGGCTGAGGTTCAGGTTGGGGATTGAGAAAATCCTGCCAAGTCTTAATTTGCTCTTGCGCTGCACTGTAAGCAGCACTACCGCGTGGAATCGATTTGGCAATGTCAATGCCTCTAGCAATATCAGACTGACCTTGAGTGCGTGCTATTTCTAACAATTGCTGACTCCATTGGTCAATAGCCTGATTTGCATCCATACGTAAGATGCTATTGTTTGAAACTCGATCCGCCAGTCGTATTGCCTCAACCAAGGCTTCTGGAGTACCAGCGGCTCCCACTTCTTGGGCTTTTCTCCAGTTTTCTCTAGTGCGAATTTGCCCTTCCCAGTCATTGATCGCAGCTTGTGCTTCCCCAGAAAGCGCCCTTCCCGATGAAGCTATTTGTTGAGCTGTGCTAATGGCGGCGGTGAGATTGCCACTCTGGGCCAGTTCTTGTGCTCGATCTAAGTAAGGCTGATCTTGAATTCGCTCAATCTTTCCTGCCCAAGTACGAATTTTTTTGCGTGCTTCTGGATATAATGCACGACCTCGACGAATTTCGCTAGCCTGGGCGATCGCAGCTTGCAAGGAGTTAATATCCTCGAATATTGCGATCTGTTCGGCGCGGTCTAAGTAAGGTTGGTCTTCAATTGTCTCCACTTGGGCATTCCAGCGACCTATCTCTTGTCTAGCTTCTGCGCCTCTAGGGTTACTAGCAGGAATAAGCTGTACTTGGGCGATCGCTGCGTTTAAATTAGGGACTGTTCCCTGGCTAGCCAATATTCTTGCTTTTTCCAAATGGGCAACATCTTCAATTTCCAACTGCCAACGAGCAATTAGTTGCTGTGCTTCGTTATACACTGGTCTGGAAGGATCGATTTGTTGTGCTTGAGCGATCGCTGCCTCTAAACCAGAAACATTACCGAGCCAAGCACTTCTTTTTGCGTCAGCTATGGCAATAAAATCATCAGTTTCGCCTTGTAGTTTCGTACTTTCCGGTATTTGCCTAGCAATATTTAGCGCTTCATCCGCATCCTTTTTATCTAGTTTCGCCTGTGCCAATTCCAGCATTTTGCGTCCAAATGCCGGAACCGCTTCCTGAGCTTTTTGATAAATATAACTTTCTTGCCCAATGGACTCGGCTAACTTGATCGCTTCTAGGATGTTATCAACTACTTTACTGTTTGCTAAACTTTCGGCTTTTCCTAACTTATCGCCATCTTCCCGTGCTGTAGCAATCAGACGATTCAATTGGTCGTATTTAGTACCCGCCCAGTACTGGTTGTCTACGCGCAGCATTTTAGCGGATAACATGAACGCTGATTGCCAGCGCCGTTCCTTTACTTCGGCGATCGCACCATTGTATGTGGCTTCAGCCTTTGACCAAATTGACTGCCATTTGTCAACTTGTTCATCGACTAATTTATAAGCTGCTACATCTTCGGGTATTTTACGAGCAGTCGCGATCGCTTCCTCTAAATTACCAGTTTGGAAACTTTGATCGGCTAGCTTCAAAATATCCCGCGACCATTCTTCGATGAAACGATCGATTTCTCCATGCAACGGGTGATTTTGTGGTAGTTGCTTCACCAGAGCGATCGCTTGTAATAGGTCGTTCACTGTTTGCTTAGAAGCCGCTAACTGAGCGCAATGTAGCCGCACAGAAGCACTAGCTAGCGGCCAGAAAATCGAAGGGCAATTAGGGGCAGATGGCAACTTTAGCAGCATTGCCATTGCCAAGAATCCGACACTGCTGGGAATCAACATTAGTAGTACTAGCCACAATGTCCAGCTTTTCATCCAGCGTGGCCATTTTCCAGAAGTACTATTGAGTTGGGCAGTTTCCTCTGAATTACTATTTATAGGTAATCCTTTCTTATGGTTTTTTTTTCGCCGCTTCACTGGCTTGGAGGTAGAACCAGTAGCTGGGACATCAAATGGCTGAGTTTCACCGAATTGTTCTGTTCGGGATAATCTTTTGCTTTGATCTGGCTCTCTTCCACTGGCTGAAGACCAACTGTCTGGAATATCCCGCTCTGTCATCTCTCACACCAAAATAATTGAATAGCGCTCTGTTTTAGGTTGATAATTCCATTGTTGACATAGTAACTTTCTCGTCATTAAAAAGCTACTTTTTTGATTATCTCTCTCCACAGAGTACCATTATCAATCTCAAAAATCAGTGCTATTTTATACTTTATCCTCAAACAGCAGATTCGGCTTGCAAATCGGAAATTAGTTGAGCTAACTGATCGCTACTTGCCTGGTAGACGTTGCCGCAAAAGTCGCAAGTTGCTTCGGCACCATCATCCTTGATAATCATATCTTGCAGTTCAGCTTCTCCCAAAATCTTTAGTGCCCCCAAAACGCGATCGAAAGAGCAACCACAGTGGAAGCGCAACATTTGGCGTTCGGAAAAGATTTCCAACCCCATATCTCCCAATAAGTCATCAAAGATTTCAGGTAACGTCTTCCCAGCTTGCAACAATGGCGTAAATCCTGCTAGACTAGCAACCCGTGATTCTAACGTTTCTACTAAGGCTTCGTCTCTGGCGGCTTTGGGCAATACTTGTATCAGTAACCCTCCAGCAGCAGTTACTCCCGCTGCTCCTACAAACACACCTAAAACTAAAGCCGAAGGTGTTTGTTCGGAATTCACCAGATAATGAGCGACATCATCACCAATTTCGCCAGAAACTAGTTCTACCGTACTAGAGTAAGGATAACCATAACCGATATCCCGCACAACGTAGAGGTAGCCGCTACCCACAGCACCACCAACATCTAATTTACCTTTGGCGTTGGGAGGCAATTCTATAGATGGATTTCCAACATATCCGCGTACTGTACCATCCAAGCCTGCATCTACTAATATGCCACCCAAAGGGCCATCGCCCTTCACCCGAACATTCACTCTCGATCCAGTCCGCTTCATACTAGAAGCCATTAACAAGCCCGCCGTCATAGTCCGACCCAGTGCTGCCGTTGCCACATAAGAAAGCTTGTGGCGCTGCCGTGCTTCTTCTGTTAAACGTGTGGCGATCGCACCTACGGCACGAATTCCACCTTCGGCTGCTGTTGCACGAATTAACTGATCCGCCATGAATAACCTTACATTTCTTAACAAGTTCACTTTTTCTATTCTAAGTTCTCTGCTGCAAGAAAAGTAACGTAGTCGGGTGTTACGCAAATAAACGGCTGTCATTGGTCATTGGTCATTAGTTATTTGCAAAGGACATAGACGCGCTAGCGGCTTCCCGCAGGGTAGGACTGATAACTAATGACAAAAACTATTTGCAATATTAGAAATAGCGATGTCTTATCTTTAGGTAATCCAAGAAAAATGCTGGGTAATTTTCAACAAAGCCAACTACGGATTGAAATTGAAGCATCAACAGATGCAATTCGTGATAGTCTGCTGCATCCCGTGCAACTAAAAAAATGGCTTTTAGGACAACGTTTTGCGCCAGGAATGCCAGAAGAACTACTTCCCGGATTCCAGTTTACAACCTGGACTGGGCCAATCGCGATTCATCATCAAGTAAAGGTTGTCAAATCCAATTGCCTTCGCTTACTACTCAGCGGAGGCATTGACGGGTTCCACGAATGGTACTGGGGAGAAGGTTGGGTACAGTCCCGCTTGGAAGGAGTTTCAATTTTGCCCTTGAATTTGGGTCAAACACTCAGCTTGTTGAGCTTGCGTCAGTTTTTAGCAACTCAAGAACGTTTAATTGACTGAACGTAGAAAAGGGGTTTTCCTTGTCTCTATGGCTAGCCTTTTCAAGGTGACTTCCAAAAATCTCTTTTTTGTTTCTGTGCCACGGACACTTTGCTCAAGTAGGGAAACCCGCTTATGCAAGTGTCCTCTCTGTGGCTCTGCTGTTTAAAAATAATTTATTTAAGGACTCTAGACGCAGAGAACACAGAATTGCATAGATTAAAATTTTTAAACTCCTTGTGCACCATGTTGTCCACTTTCTAAACTCATGGTAGTTAGCTATCAGTGCCATTATTATATTTCAGGTATTCTTCAAAGGCTAGTTTTGGGGTGGCTATAGTCATGATTCCCCTTTTAAATTTTTACCTTGGTTTGACGACTAACACTGAACAATTAGCCTCTTCTACAACTTGACTGCTAACAGAACCCTGAACAATTCGTTTCATCCCCATCAAGCCCCGACTGCCAATTACGATCAAGTCAGTTTTATAAATATTGGCAAGACGAATAATTTCTTCAGCGGGATCGCCAGTTACTAACTCTAACTCACTTCTGGCTGATAACTTTTCCTGATATAATTGCAGTTGCTTTTCAATATGAAAATAAGAAAACGTTGGGGACTCTGGCTGAGGGCGATCGGCAGGTAGTTCCATTTCTGACTCTGGTGTGAGAAACACATGACAGAGAATAACCTTGGCGTCTTTTGAAAACACCAAACTATCTAAAGCTTGAATTACTCGTTCTGAAATATCCGAACCATCCAGAGCTACCAAAACACTATTTAGCACTGCTCTCGTCTCCTAAAGAGTAGACCCCTTACATACATAAGTATCTAGCAAAATTAGTCAGCAGTGACACTAAACTAATTTTTTATCTGACAACTTAAGTTTAGATATTTGAGGCTACGCCATAGGTAAGCTAGTTTTACGCCACTTTCATGCGAACGGGTTGTAGCAACTTTTCTGGAGAAGCTTTTCACGAGTTTTTGAGAGAGGAAAACCCTCTCCCAGCAACTACTGTCGGCAATGCCCCACTCGTGCTTAAAAAATAGCTGAAGGTAGGACAGCAAATGGTGTGCTTTAGCGTAGCTTACCGTAGGTATCGTTATCCAAACTTCCAGTTATGATAAAAAATTAAGCATTCCAAATCACTATTCTTGCTGGATTCGGCGTCGGACTGAATCAGCATGAGAAGGTAAACCTTCTGCTGTTGCTAGCACATCTATGGCACCAGCCACATTTTGCAGTGCGGTTTGGGAGTATTGAATAATACTAGAGTGTTTAAGGAAAGTTTCCACCCCCAATGCCGAAGCATAACGGGCAGCACCAGAAGTTGGCAAGGTATGATTAGGACCTGCCAAATAATCTCCTACAGCTTCTGGTGTTGAGTAACCCAAAAAGATTGCCCCAGCGTGGCGAATCTGTGGTAAAAGTGCCCAAGGGTCTTTGACTTCTAATTCCAGGTGTTCGGGGGCAAATTCATTTGAGAGTTCTGCTGCGGCTTGGAGCGATTCCACAACGATAATCAAGCCGTAGTGAGCGATCGCTTTTTCTGTATCTATTCGCCGTGGATGATCGACTAGCTGTCTTTCCAAAGCTAATTGCACATTTTTCGCCAAAGCCGCATCTGTCGTCAGCAAAATTGCTGCCGCCATTGGATCGTGTTCGGCTTGGGCTAGTAAGTCAGCAGCTACATGCACCGGATTTGCGGTTTCATCGGCAATCACTAGCACTTCGCTAGGGCCTGCTAAAGAATCAATGCCAACGGTGCCATAGACAAGTTTTTTCGCTAGGGTGACATAAATGTTACCAGGGCCGGTAATCACATCCACTTTTGGAATTGTTTCTGTACCATAAGCTAAAGCGGCGATCGCTTGTGCGCCCCCAATACGATAAATTTCTTGCACCCCTGCTTCTTGGGCAGCTACCAAGACTGCTGGGTTAATAGCACCCCCTGGCCCTGGTGGTGTTACCATCACCACGTGCGGTACAGCAGCAACATGAGCCGGAATTGCATTCATTAGCACTGTACTGGGATAGGCGGCACGGCCACCAGGCACATACAACCCGGCTCGGTCTACAGGGGTGTAGCGTTTGCCCAGTACTACTTCATCGTCACCAAAGTGTACCCAGCTTTTTGGTACTCGCTGACGATGAAACGCTTCAATTTGGCGGCAAGCTAGCCGAACTGCATTCAACAACTCTTTTGATACCTGTTGATAGGCTGCATCCAATTCCGAGCCTGTAACTCTGAGTTCTTCTGCTTTCAGGGTTTGTTTGTCAAATTCGTCCGTGTAATGCAATACAGCTTTGTCGCCTTGGCGCTTCACTGTTTGCAAAATTTCCCGCACCGTCGCTTCTTTGTGAAGTACCTGTTCGTCATGGGTGCGATCGCAGATCCGTTGTAGTTCTGCTCTAACGTCTGCCTGCTGAGTAATAATTCGCAGCATGGAGTAAGGACAATGCCAAAATTATAATATTGCCACCTGAGATTTAGTATTGCTCTTGACCCACTGGGGTGTGCAAGCTGACTCTAATTCTCTTCTCTAGCTTAACCTGGATTTTTTTGATACTCTCAAGGCTACCAGCGTATAGTTTGCTTGAGAAGGCGACTTAATTGCTCAATCCGACAAGCCTTGACTGGCTAGCGGTAGGAAGCAGGTGTGCCATTTCCCACTCCCCTTACACCATTTCCCTCAATCTTTGGGGATGCAGATGGTATGTTTACACATCCAATCCTCTGAATTTACAGGGCTTATGGTTGGAGTATAATTTTTACTTATTTCCCTAACTTTTACTAGTTAATGTGTGTACAGGCACGATATATCGGTTCTATACTTGACAACCCCTGAGATTTAGCTCTTTACAGTTCCTGCCTCTAAATAATACATTTGGTTTACGGACAAATTATATTTATTGGCAATCACATTGCTTAATCAGGTTGCGATCGGTTAGGGTGAAATTTATTTAGATGTATTTTAGTTTAACGCATTTCCTCAATTGACGAAATACTGAATTGGCGAGTATAGACTATAGAACTAATACTAATAATGTAATGACGATCTTCATTCATGCCCACCAATACCTAATTCCATAATTTTTTTAGGAAATTATAATATTGGCAATTTGAATGCTATATTAGTAAGTCTAGTAGTGTGTGTACATAATTAATAATCGTATTTTTGGAATTGACTGTGGCGAATACAAAGTCTGCTCTTAAGCGTGCCCAAATCGCAGAACGTAACCGACTGCGTAATAAATCTTACAAATCAGCAGTCAAGACGCTGATGAAAAAATATCTCAATGCTGTAGCTGCTTATACAGCTAATCCTACCCCAGAATTAAAACAAGAAGCACAGGCTCGGTTATCCGAGGCTTATGGGAAAATTGATAAGGCGATCAAACGAGGTGTTCTTCACCCAAATAATGGGGCAAGGAAAAAATCCAGATTGGCTCACAGACTAAAACCCCTCACACAAACAGCTGAGTAATCATTGGTAATTTGTCCTTAGTCATTAGTCATTGGTAACAAAACAAACGACAAATGACGAAGGACAAAAAACATAGACGCGCCAGCGGCTTCCCGCAGGGTAGGACAAAAGATGCAACTGATAGACACGCACGTACATCTCAACTTTGATAGTTTTCAGCCGGATTTAGCAATAGTGCGATCGCGGTGGCAAGAAGCAGGTGTAGTGCGTTTAGTGCATTCCTGTGTTCACCCGGAGGAGTTTTCCAATATTCAATCTATAACCCAAGAGTTTCCTGAGATTAGTTTTGCTGTAGGATTACATCCTTTAGATGCTGATAAATGGAATAGCGAGACAGCTGAGAAAATCAAAACTTTAGCGAGTTCTGACTCAAAAGTGGTAGCAATTGGAGAAATGGGTCTGGATTTTTACAAAGCTGATAACTATGAGCAACAGTATCTGGTGTTTGAGTCTCAGTTGGCGATCGCATCTGAACTAAACTTACCAGTGATTATCCACTGCCGTGATGCTGCCGTGGCAACCAAAGAAGTGTTGCAAAAATGGCGGCAACTCAAAGGAGAAAGAGTGCGGGGTGTGATGCATTGCTGGGGAGGAACACCTGAAGAAACTCAATGGTTTCTCGATTTAGGCTTTTATATCAGCTTTAGCGGAACAGTGACATTCAAAAGTGCCAAAGCGATCCAATCTTCTGCGGCGATGGTGAGTAGCGATCGCCTACTGATTGAAACAGACTGCCCATTTCTCGCTCCAGTTCCGAAACGGGGCGAGAGGCGCAACGAGCCTGCCTACGTACTTTATGTAGCCGAGCAAGTAGCTAAACTGCGTCAGGAAACGGTAGAGGCGATCGCTCATCAAACCACCCAAAATGCTTGTGAATTATTCGGTCTGTCAATATCAAGTGTGTCCTAGTATCTTTTGTTAAGTTGTGTTAAAAAAATAAAACTAGAGGGGGACAAAAATATGCTAATATTATTGCCTCAAAAAGATTTTGCTTGCGCCATAATAAGAGAGGAAGGAGCATAAAACTTTTCATCTTAAATTTACCATACTGTTATGGCTTGCCCATCCTCAAAATCTCTACAAGCGGATGCTCTCCAGGCATTACTAACCGTACCAACCTAAATTGAGCTAGACTTTTGCACAACATCTGTTTAGTGTGTATTGAACCTATTCAAAATCGTTAAAGAAAAATTGCCTTGTGAGTATAATCCAGCAAAATGAAGTTATTCTGATTCAAAATCGACAAGGTGCGGATCGTTCCCTCAGTCTTAGGATATCTAAGAATATCACTGAGAGTATCAACAGCGGGGTGGATTTCAAACACACTGTGTAGAGCTGCGTCAGCAAATTAACGCGCTTTTTGGAGGGGAAGTGAAGAAAGTAAATCAAATTCAGGAATATTTTAACTGGATATTCTTTTTGAAATGGGCATTGGGAAGCCAGTGCTTTGAGTGGCTTTGGCAACTTGTACCGCTTCGAGGAAGTAAGCTATGCATAGCGTCTGCGGCCAGACAAGCAACTGGCGTCATTCGGTATGGGATGCAGGAGGAAAAGACTTTCAGCAAGTTTTCCCCCGATTTCATAGTACCGAGTGCCTATCACTTAGTCCCTATTAGGGGTGATTGCTTCCTTGTCAAAATTGCTCATTCCAGCCAGATTTAATCGCTGGAGCCTACACCCATAAATTACAAGTGTCTAAGAAAAAGTTCCCAAACAGCTAAGGACACTGGCTAGCAGTGGGAAGCGTCAAAAAGCAGTGTCCAAGGGAAAATTGTACCAGGTTGACAAAGGAAGAGGCATGACTAAAGAAACATATATGGAACCCGCCTTTCTATTGCCCGACTTGATTGAAATCCAGCGCTCAAGTTTTCGCTGGTTTTTAGAAGAAGGGCTGATAGAAGAACTGAACTCCTTTAGTCCTATTACAGATTATACGGGTAAATTAGAACTGCACTTTTTGGGTCATAACTACAAACTCAAGGAGCCAAAGTACAGCGTCGAAGAAGCCAAACGGCGGGATAGTACTTATGCTGTGCAAATGTATGTTCCCACACGGTTGATTAATAAGGAAACCGGGGAAATCAAAGAGCAAGAGGTATTCATTGGTGATTTGCCTTTAATGACCGATCGCGGCACGTTTATTATTAACGGAGCCGAGCGGGTAATTGTCAACCAAATAGTGCGATCGCCAGGGGTTTATTACAAATCAGAAATCGACAAAAACGGGCGGCGTACTTATTCAGCTAGCTTAATTCCCAACCGGGGTGCATGGCTGAAATTTGAAACAGACCGTAACGATTTGGTGTGGGTACGGATTGACAAAACCCGCAAACTATCAGCGCAGGTACTACTAAAAGCTTTAGGGTTATCAGACAACGAAATCTTTGATGCCTTACGCCATCCAGAGTATTTCCAAAAAACCATCGAAAAAGAAGGGCAGTTTTCTGAAGAAGAAGCCCTGATGGAGTTATATCGGAAACTGCGTCCTGGTGAACCACCCACAGTATTAGGTGGACAACAACTCCTAGATTCTCGTTTCTTTGACCCAAAACGTTATGACCTTGGTCGCGTTGGACGGTACAAACTCAACAAGAAATTGCGCCTTTCTGTTCCCGACACAATGCGCGTGTTAACTCCTGGTGATATCTTGGCAGCTGTAGATTACCTAATCAACCTAGAATATGATATAGGTAATATTGACGACATTGACCATTTAGGTAATCGCCGGGTGAGAAGCGTCGGTGAATTGCTCCAAAACCAAGTGCGGGTAGGGTTAAACCGCTTAGAAAGAATCATTCGGGAGCGGATGACGGTATCCGATGCTGAAGTGCTAACTCCCGCTTCCTTGGTGAACCCCAAACCATTAGTAGCAGCAATTAAAGAATTCTTTGGTTCCAGTCAGTTAAGTCAGTTCATGGATCAAACCAATCCTCTGGCGGAACTGACCCACAAACGCCGTTTGAGTGCCCTTGGTCCTGGTGGTTTAACCCGCGAACGCGCTGGATTTGCAGTGCGAGATATACATCCTAGTCACTATGGACGCATTTGCCCCATTGAGACACCAGAAGGTCCAAACGCCGGATTGATTGGCTCTTTGGCAACGCATGCAAGGGTAAATCTGTACGGCTTCTTAGAAACACCATTTAGACCTGTAGAAAATGGGCGAGTTAGATTTGATCTACCTCCAGCCTACATGACAGCCGATGAAGAAGACGACCTACGGGTTGCTCCTGGAGACATTCCTGTAGATGAAACTGGGCACATTATTGGTCCACAAGTACCAGTCCGGTATCGCCAAGAATTTTCCACCACAACACCGGAACAGGTTGATTACGTAGCAGTATCTCCGGTACAGATTGTGTCGGTAGCAACCAGCATGATTCCTTTCTTGGAGCATGATGACGCTAACCGAGCGCTGATGGGATCGAACATGCAACGGCAAGCAGTCCCCCTACTCAAACCAGAGCGTCCTTTGGTGGGTACTGGTTTGGAAGCCCAAGGAGCAAGAGACTCTGGGATGGTGATTGTATCGCGCACCGATGGCGATGTTACTTATGTAGATGCTACAGAAATTCGCGTCCGTCCTAAACCTAACACCCCCGAAATTAAATACATCCTTTCCAAGTATCAACGTTCCAACCAAGACACCTGTTTAAATCAGAAACCTCTCGTCCGCATTGGTGAACGGGTTGTTGCTGGTCAGGTATTGGCTGATGGCTCCTCCACTGAAGGTGGTGAATTGGCGCTAGGACAAAATATCGTCGTTGCCTATATGCCTTGGGAAGGGTACAACTACGAAGATGCAATTTTAATCTCTGAAAGACTGGTGCAGGATGATGTCTACACCTCAATTCACATTGAAAAATATGAAATTGAAGCTAGACAAACCAAACTGGGGCCAGAAGAAATTACCAGAGAAATTCCCAACGTCGGGGAAGATGCCTTGCGCCAGTTGGATGAACAGGGAATCATTCGCATTGGGGCATGGGTAGAAGCTGGTGATATCTTGGTAGGAAAAGTCACACCAAAAGGTGAATCTGACCAACCGCCAGAAGAAAAACTGTTACGTGCCATCTTTGGTGAGAAAGCACGGGATGTGCGAGACAATTCTCTGCGAGTACCAAACGGTGAAAAAGGCCGCGTAGTTGATGTGCGCTTGTTTACTCGCGAACAAGGCGATGAACTGCCACCAGGAGCCAATATGGTAGTCCGGGTGTATGTAGCTCAAAAACGTAAAATCCAAGTTGGTGATAAAATGGCAGGACGCCACGGTAATAAAGGGATTATTTCTCGGATATTACCGGCCGAAGATATGCCTTATTTGCCCGATGGTTCACCAGTGGACATTGTACTTAACCCCTTGGGCGTACCCAGTCGGATGAACGTCGGACAAGTATTTGAATGCCTGTTGGGTTGGGCTGGTCAAACCTTGGGAGTGCGATTTAAGATTACTCCCTTTGATGAAATGTATGGGGAAGAGTCATCTCGCCGAATCGTGCATGGCAAATTGCAAGAAGCACGAGACGAAACAGGGAAAGACTGGGTATATAACCCAGATAACCCAGGCAAAATCATGGTGTATGACGGTCGTACAGGTGAACCCTTTGACCGAGCAATTACCATTGGTGTGGCTTATATGCTGAAACTGGTGCATTTGGTGGATGATAAGATCCACGCCCGTTCTACAGGCCCATACTCACTGGTGACTCAGCAACCCTTGGGTGGTAAAGCACAACAAGGTGGTCAGAGGTTTGGAGAAATGGAAGTGTGGGCATTGGAAGCCTTTGGGGCAGCTTACACCTTACAGGAATTGCTCACAGTTAAATCTGACGATATGCAAGGACGGAATGAAGCGTTAAATGCGATCGTTAAAGGTAAGGCAATTCCTCGACCTGGAACTCCAGAATCCTTTAAGGTGCTAATGCGTGAGCTGCAATCATTGGGGTTAGATATTGCCGTACACAAGGTAGAAACTCAAGCAGACGGCAGTTCCCTAGATGTGGAAGTCGATTTGATGGCAGACCAATCAGCCCGTCGCACACCTCCTCGACCAACTTATGAATCTCTTTCTCGCGAATCGCTAGAAGACGACGAATAATCAATAGTCATTAGTCCTTAGTTCTTTGTCATTAGCAAAAGACTAAGGACTAATGACCAATGACCAATGACTAATGACTAATAACTAAATATGAGACCTGCCCAAACTAATCAGTTTGACTACGTAAAAATCGGCTTGGCTTCCCCTGAACGCATTCGTCAGTGGGGCGAGAGAACATTGCCTAATGGTCAGGTAGTTGGTGAAGTTACCAAACCAGAGACGATTAACTACCGAACTCTCAAGCCAGAGATGGATGGCTTATTTTGTGAGCGCATCTTTGGGCCAGCAAAAGATTGGGAATGCCATTGTGGCAAGTATAAAAGAGTCCGTCATAGAGGTATTGTCTGCGAACGCTGTGGGGTAGAAGTCACCGAGTCACGCGTGCGTCGCCACCGCATGGGCTATATTAAACTCGCCGCACCAGTAGCTCACGTTTGGTATCTCAAAGGCATTCCTAGCTATATTTCCATCTTGTTAGATATGCCCTTACGGGATGTCGAGCAGATTGTTTATTTCAACTCTTATGTTGTCCTGAGTCCAGGTAATGCCGAAACTTTAACTTACAAACAGCTACTGAGTGAAGATCAGTGGTTGGAAATAGAAGACCAAATTTATAGCGAAGATTCTCAGCTGCAAGGCGTAGAGGTGGGCATTGGTGCTGAAGCACTGTTGCGCTTGCTTGCCGATATTAATTTAGAACAAGAAGCTGAAAGCCTACGCGAAGAAATTGGTAATGCCAAGGGGCAAAAAAGAGCCAAGTTAATTAAGCGACTGCGGGTAATTGACAATTTTATCGCCACTGGTTCCAAACCAGAATGGATGGTAATGGCAGTTATTCCCGTGATTCCCCCCGACTTGCGCCCAATGGTGCAACTAGATGGCGGACGGTTTGCCACCAGCGATTTAAATGATTTGTATCGGCGGGTAATTAACCGCAACAATCGTTTGGCACGCTTGCAAGAAATTTTGGCACCTGAGATTATTGTGCGGAACGAAAAGCGGATGCTGCAAGAAGCAGTAGATGCTTTGATTGACAATGGTCGTCGGGGACGCACTGTGGTAGGGGCAAATAATCGACCTCTAAAATCTTTGTCCGACATTATTGAGGGTAAGCAAGGACGTTTCCGACAAAACTTGTTAGGTAAACGGGTTGACTATTCTGGGCGTTCGGTTATTGTCGTCGGCCCAAAACTGAAAATTCACCAGTGCGGTTTGCCTAGAGAAATGGCAATTGAGCTATTTCAACCATTTGTGATTAACCGCCTGATTCGTAGCGGGATGGTCAATAACATCAAAGCTGCGAAAAAGCTGATATCCCGTAACGATCCCAGTGTTTGGGATGTGCTGGAAGAGGTGATTGAAGGACACCCTGTGATGCTAAACAGGGCGCCAACATTGCACCGCTTGGGGATTCAGTCTTTTGAACCAATTTTAGTAGAAGGTAGAGCGATTCAACTTCATCCTCTCGTCTGTCCAGCGTTTAACGCCGACTTTGACGGCGACCAAATGGCAGTGCACGTCCCACTATCGTTAGAAAGTCAGGCTGAAGCGCGGTTATTGATGTTGGCTTCTAATAATATTTTGTCACCAGCCACAGGTAAACCCATCATCACGCCTAGCCAAGACATGGTGTTAGGGGCGTATTACTTAACAGCAGAAAATCCCGGTGCAACAAAAGGCGCAGGAAAGTACTTTTCTTCACTAGAGGATGTGATTATGGCTTTCCAGCAGGAGCAAATTGACTTGCACGCCTATATATATGTGCGGTTTGACGGTGAAATAGAATCAGATCAACCGGATACAGAACCCGTGAAAGTGACGGAGAACGAAGATGGTACCCGCACATTACTCTATAAGTTCCGTCGAGTCAGACAAGACGCTAAAGGCAATGTAATTTCTCAGTATATATATACCACTCCCGGTCGCGTTATTTACAATAATGCTATTCAGGAAGCACTTGCAAGCTAAAAGTGAGGAGTGAAAAGTTAAGAGTTAGGAGTTATTAATTACAAACTCCTAACTCCTAACTCCTAATTATTAATTTAGGACTAATGACTAATGACTAACGAAAAAATGATTTTTCGCAATCGGGTGGTTGATAAAGGTCAACTGAGAAATTTAATTTCTTGGGCCTTTACATATTATGGTACGGCGCGAACCGCAGTAATGGCGGACAAACTGAAAGATTTAGGATTTCGCTACGCTACCAAAGCAGGGGTTTCCATCAGTGTAGATGACTTGATGGTGCCACCAACTAAGCGATTGCTCTTAGAAGCAGCCGAAGAAGAAATTCGCGCCACTGAAACCCGTTACCAACGGGGCGAAATCACGGAAGTAGAACGTTTCCAAAAGGTAATCGATACTTGGAATGGTACTAGTGAAGCCTTGAAGGATGAAGTAGTAGTTCACTTCAAGAAGACTAATCCCTTAAACTCCGTATACATGATGGCATTCTCTGGGGCACGGGGTAACATCTCTCAAGTGCGGCAGTTGGTGGGGATGCGGGGATTGATGGCAGATCCCCAAGGGGAAATTATCGATTTGCCGATTAAAACCAACTTCCGTGAAGGACTCACTGTGACGGAATACATTATTTCGTCTTACGGTGCCAGAAAAGGATTGGTGGATACTGCCTTGCGGACGGCTGACTCTGGTTATCTAACGCGCCGATTGGTGGACGTATCCCAGGATGTAATTATTCGGGAATTTGACTGCGGCACCACTAGAGGTCTTGCAATTCAACCAATGACAGAAGGGGCCAAAACTTTAATTCCTCTAGCAACCCGCTTGATGGGACGGGTAATTGGTGAAGATGTGGTGCATCCGGTAACAAAAGAAGTGATTGCAGCACGTAATACCCCAATTTCTGAGGATTTGGCGAAGAAAATTGAAAAATCTGGGGTGAGAGAAGTTGTGGTGCGATCGCCCCTAACTTGTGAAGCCGCACGTTCCGTTTGTCAACACTGCTACGGCTGGAGTTTGGCACACGCCAAGATGGTAGATTTGGGCGAAGCTGTGGGGATTATTGCCGCTCAAAGTATCGGCGAACCTGGTACTCAGTTAACCATGCGGACATTCCACACTGGTGGGGTGTTTACTGGAGAAGTAGCGCAACAAGTTCGTTCTAAAATCGATGGGACTGTTAAGCTTCCCCGCAAACTGAAGACCAGAACATATCGTACCCGCCACGGGGAAGATGCCCTTTATATTGAGGCTAATGGCATCATGCTTTTGGAACCAACAAAAGTAGGTGATGTTACCCCAGATAACCAAGAGGTTCACCTTACCCAAGGTTCAACACTATATGTATTTGATGGAAATAAGGTAAAACAAGGTCAGTTGTTGGCAGAGGTTGCCCTTGGTGGACGCACAACTCGGACTAATACAGAAAAAGCAGTTAAAGATGTAGCCTCTGACTTAGCAGGGGAAGTGCAATTTGCTGAAGTAGTTCCAGAACAAAAAACTGACCGTCAAGGTAATACTACAACCACAGCCGCACGCGGTGGTTTGATTTGGATTTTGTCTGGAGAAGTTTACAACTTGCCGCCTGGTGCAGAATTGGTAGTAAAAAATGGTGATGCGATCGCTTCTAATGGAGTTTTAGCAGAAACCAAGTTAACCAGTTTGCACGGCGGTGTGGTGCGGTTGCCAGAAGCTACCCCAGGTAAGAGTACCAGGGAAATTGAAATTATCACTGCTTCTGTGGTACTAGACCAAGCAACAGTGACAGTCCAAAGTTCCCAAGGGCGTAATAACTACTTAGTTTCCACTGGTAACAACCAAGTATTTAACCTGCGGGCTACACCAGGCACAAAAGTGCAAAATGGTCAAGTGGTAGCTGAGTTAATCGACGATCGCTATCGGACAACCACTGGTGGTTTCCTAAAATTTGCGGGTGTAGAAGTCCAGAAAAAAGGCAAAGCCAAGCTAGGTTATGAAGTCGTGCAAGGCGGTACTCTTTTATGGATTCCCGAAGAAAGCCACGAAGTTAATAAAGATATCTCCTTGCTGTTGGTAGAAGACGGTCAGTTTGTCGAAGCTGGCACCGAGGTAGTAAAAGATATCTTCTGCCAAAACAGTGGTGTGATAGAAGTTACCCAGAAAAACGATATCCTGCGGGAAGTTGTAGTTAAGCCAGGGGAACTACTGATGGTGGACGATCCCGAATCAGTTATCGGGCGAGATAACACCTTCATCCAACCAGGTGAGGAATTCCAAGGCAATGTCGCCAGAGAATTGCGTTACATCCAGTATGTAGAGACACCAGAAGGACCCGCCCTATTGAGCCGTCCAGTAGTTGAGTTTGCCGTCCCTGATAATCCAGATGTGCCATCAACTACATCGGTAAGTCAACAAACCGGGCGATCGATTCAATTAAGAGCGGTGCAGCGACTACCTTATAAAGATTCAGAACGCGTCAAATCTGTTGAAGGTGTGGAACTGCTACGAACCCAGCTAGTGCTGGAAATTGAGCAAGAAGGGGAACAAGACCATAATGCTTCGCCCCTAGCAGCAGATATTGAATTAGTAGAGGATACTGAAGACCCAGAAGTTCAACGTTTACAACTAGTGATTTTGGAATCCTTGGTAATTCGTAGAGACATTACCGCTGATGCTACCCAAGGTAGTACCCAGACGACACTTGAGGTACACGATGGGTTAACCATCGCCCCAGGTTCTGTAGTCGCACGTACCCAAATCTTGTGTAAAGAAGGCGGGGAAGTACGAGGTGTTCAAAAAGGAACCGAAAACGTGCGTCGCTGTTTGGTGTTGCGCGACGCTGACAGGCTTCCTATTAATACTAGTACTCAGCCAAAGGTAAAAGTGGGTGATTTGCTAGTAGAAGGTACAGAAGTTGCTCCTGGAGTTTTTGCTCCAGAATCAGGACAAGTAGTCGATATTAAAAGCGTCGCTGCTGCATCTGGTGGGGAATCAGCTTTAAGTACTAAAAACTACGTTATTACTACCCGTATCGGTCGTCCTTATCGAGTCAGCCCTGGTGCTGTGTTGCAGATAGAAGACGGCGATTTGGTACAACGGGGTGATAACTTGGTGTTGCTAGTGTTTGAACGCGCCAAAACCGGAGATATCATTCAAGGTTTACCTCGGATTGAGGAACTACTTGAAGCTCGTAAACCTAAAGAAGCGTGCATCTTATGTCGGCGGGGCGGAGAAGTTAAGGTGGTTTACGGTGATGGTGATGAAGCGATCGCTATTAAGGTCGTAGAATCAAATGGCGTGGTGACAGATTATCCTCTGGGGCCAGGACAAAATTTGATTGTGCCAGATGGCTCGACAGTATTAGCAGGACAACCCTTGACCGATGGGCCATCCAATCCTCATGAAATTTTGGAAATCTTCTTTAGCTTGGGTTCTGAAGATGGAATCTATGCTTGTGCTAGCCTTGCTTTACAGAAGGTACAAACCTTCTTAGTGAATGAAGTGCAAATGGTATACCAATCTCAAGGAATTGATATTTCCGATAAGCACATTGAAGTGATTGTTCGCCAGATGACCAACAAAGTCAGGATTGATGATGGTGGTGACACCACAATGCTTCCTGGCGAATTGGTAGAACTGCGCCAAGTCGAGCAGGTAAACGAAGCTATGGCAATTACAGGCGGTGCTAGGGCACAGTACACTCCAGTATTGTTGGGGATCACCAAAGCATCGTTGAATACCGACAGCTTTATTTCCGCCGCCTCCTTCCAAGAGACAACACGGGTACTCACCGAAGCAGCTATCGAAGGCAAATCTGACTGGCTGCGCGGATTAAAGGAAAACGTGATTATCGGGCGATTGATTCCGGCTGGTACTGGATACAATACCTATGAAGAACCAGGAGCGATCGATGACTATGCTGCTGAAATTACCAGTAGTGTGTTAGATGAAGTTGACGATCCCCTAGATATGGTCTTAGACGATCGCACAGCTCGCAACTATAATTTAGATTCTCCTACTCTTGGAGAATCTGGCTTTGGCAGCAGACGTGCAGAAAGGTCAATTCTAGATGAAGAAGACGAATTAATTGCTGACGAAGTAGTAGACGACGACGATTACGAGGAAGAAGAGGAAGACGACGAAGATGATTTCGACGACGAATAGAGACTTGAAATTTCGCGTCTAAAAGGTAAAAGGTAAAAGGTAATATCGAGTCTGCCCAATTACCAATAATCAAACTACCTCACCCATGCTAGCGCACCCCTTGGCAAGGGGTGCGCTAGTTTCAGTTTTACCCCTAACGAGCAAGTCGTTATATTCAATTAAAATAAGCGATCGCAATGAATAGACTGAAATTTTATGTTTCACAGAGTCTAGTCATTTACATCGCTTAAAATCTTGTATTTAGTCCTCTTGAGAAGACTTTAGGTATTACCTTGAGAATTTCTTTCCAGCCAGGATAGCAACGAAGTGAGTAATTGAAAAGATGTTGGTAGTGACAAGCCTTAAAAAGACGGAATTAACCATTAGCTGTTATTTTGAATTTCATCTAACTTGGCACGCACTGCTTGGATATCTTGCCACATCAACCATTTTGGCGCACCTCTTTCTTTAGAAGGATTACGCAGCAAGTAAGAAGGATGAAAAATTGGCATACATAAACGCCCTTCCCACTCTAGCCACTGGCCGCGAATTTTCGTAATCCCCCGCTTATCACCAGTGATTCCTTTGACAGCAGTTGCACCCGTTAACAGAATTATTTTGGGGTCAACTAAGCGAATTTGTTCTAGTAGGTAGGGTAAACAAGCCGCCACTTCTACAGGAGTGGGAACTCTATTATCTGGTGGGCGACATTTATTGATATTGGCAATATATACATCATGCTCAGTAGTCAGATTCACCGATGCCAAAATTTTCTCTAGCAATTGTCCCGATCTGCCTACAAATGGTAAACCCGTTTCATCTTCATTTTGACCTGGCGCTTCTCCCACAACCATAATTGGTGCTTTGAGATTGCCACGTCCGACAACAGCATGAGTGCGAGTGTCTCCCAACGCACAACGGTGGCAGCGATCGCAATGCTGTGTCAACTCCGTTATATCAGAATAAGTTCCGGGAGCGATCGGAATTTTCGCGTCTGTAGGAATCAGTTCTCGTTGATTAAAAGTTGAGTCGTCGAAGAGGCTGAGTTGGGTTTCGCTGCTCATGAAAATCAGGATTTTGGCATCAGCGCCAGCTGTTATATCTGAGTTAAATAGCCTTTTGGTTGCATATTTATCAGAACAGTAAACTTTTGCTGAATACTTAATTAATTATACAAATCTTATTGTATCAGTTAATTTGAGACAAAATTCAGTCATGATAAAAGCAGTGCCGTCTTAAAATGCTGGGGGAAACCATGTCACATACCCCACTTTTCGCCGATCGTACCCATGCAGGTGAGTTATTGGCGCGAGTAATTCATAATGTTTTGACTCAGCAAACTATTGATTCTGGGGTAAAGCCTGTACCAATTGTTTATGCTTTGCCAAGAGGAGGTGTACCAGTAGCAGCACCAATAGCACGTCTTTTAGATTGTCCGTTGACAATTGTTGTGGCAAAAAAGATTAGCCATCCAGAAAACCCAGAATTAGCAATTGGTGCAGTGACTACTTCTGGAAATGTTCTTTGGGCCGATCAAAAGCTATTTCGCTCCAAACATGATGCGCGGTGGCGAGAAATAGCTTTAAATAAAGCGATAAACCTTGCTAAATCTCTTGAGGCTCAATTAATTCCTACTTGTCCGCAAGTAAATGCAGAGAATGCTACGTTGATCTTAATTGATGATGGTATTGCTACAGGTATGACAATAGCGGTAGCAGCAACTGCTATGAGAGCGCTTTCTCCAGCAGCAGTTTGGCTATGTACTCCAGTAGCGCCACAAAAATTGCTACCTTGGTTAGAACAGTGGGGCGATCGCACGATAGTTTTGGAAACACCCGAACCTTTTTGGAGCGTGAGTAATTTTTACGCAGAATTTCCCCAAGTAGATACATTAGAAGTTCTCGTATATCTCCAACAACAAAAGACAATCGGGGGAATTGATCTGTACGAGTAATTTTGAATTGTTTTCCAATCTTGCTTTTTAACTATTTGAAGATGTTCCCTGCTGATATTGCATAGCCTTGGCATAATCACCCAACGCGTAGCAAGCGACTTTCAGACTGGCAAGAGCTTGTTCTTCACTGCGACGATCTTTGATATTTCTAGCTAACAGCAAACGTTCTTCATAATATGTAATTGCTTTGTTGTAGTCACCCAAAGCTTCACAAGCAACTCCTAAACTACTTAAAGACTGTTCCTCACTACGCTTGTCTTGAATTTGTCTAGCTAATTGCAATCGATCTTCATAATACTTAATCGCTTTGGTATAATCACCTAAAGCATAACAAGCATTACCCAGATTCTTTAGCACTTGAGAAGCACTGCGGACATTTTTTAATGAGCGTGATAGTACTACACACTGCTCATAATAGGCGATCGCTTTTGAGTAATTGTTCAAAGCATACCAAGCATTACCCAAATTCTTGAGTACCTGTTCTTCGCCCCAATGATCTTTGAGTTCCCGCACAATCTCTAGACTTTGCTGTTGATACTCAATAGCCTGTGTAAAATTACTTAAAGCTTTATACACCAATCCCAAATTATTGAGTGCCGCGACTTGACTGCGTTTGTCTTGCAACTTTTGCGTTATTTTCAAACATTTTTCTAGAAACTCAATAGCCTTGTTATGATCGTTCAAATGACGGTATGCATTTCCTAAATGGGAAAGTGCTTGCATCTGCAATGCTAAATCTGAGGTGTTATTAAGCAAAGACAGACACTGTTGGGAGTAAGAGATAGCACCTTTGTAGTCTCCAGCACTGTAAGTTACCAATCCTAAAAAAGAAAGTACCTGTGCCTGTTTTTCTAAATCGCCAACTGCCTGAAACAGCCCCAAGGATTGTTGTAAAGACTTCATAGCCGTTATTAATTCGCCACCTTGCTGCTGTTGAATTCCTTGCCTTAGTAGCTTGGACGCTTCTGACAAATGGTCATCACTTTCTTGTAGAGATATTATTTCTGCTTGTGAACCAGAGTCAAATTCATGGGTAATTGTATTACGCTTCACTGGTTTTAGGTATGTTATGGGTAATTGCAAAGGAACTGTATTTTTCGAGATCGTTATTCCATTCGCCTTTAGACATCAACTTCTTCTTGTGAAGTCTGGTGCTAAATCTAGTGTTCCCAAAACCAGGGCGCATCTTTCATCAGTCCGCTTTACCACAGCATAAGTTTAGGAGAGGTAAGAGTTATATATAGCGATCGTTAATTGAGGCTTTCAGATTTATGCTCACGAAGAGTAATAACTATATAGCTTGCGATCGTCTCTATTTGTTATCTATTCGTGTTCTCTACGTCTAGAATAGTTTGATTAAAAAACTATTTTTGACAAGTTTATTTAATAGTTTTATTATCAATATCTGTCCTGTATGTATGGTGCAGAATATCCCGTACCTCCATTAAAATTTTTCCTAGCATATTTTTACCACTCCCATCAGCTCCACAACCCCAGTAGAAATCGATAGGCGAGTTTTCAACAATTTCTACATTGTTTGTAGAAAGTAAAATATCTCTAATATCTGTATGAGTTTGAAATTTGCACAGCACAGCTTGCCGCATGATATCATCTTTAACCTGTTCCCAATCTTGGCGTAAGGGGCGCGTTCTCTCACGCCCCATTCTTGCTGCATCTTTAGGTGTTTTAACTAGGCGGATTTGTTCTGCATGAGGTGTACCCACAAACTTTTGCGCCTGAAAGTAGTGTTCGCTAGTTGACCAATACAATCCATCTAATTCAAAGCCGTGAGACGAAAAGTTAGAGAAACAGCCATACTCTTCACGAGTACTATAAAAATAAATTGTCATAAAATTTGATATATTTTTTTTGAATTTACTGAATTTGTAAGTTTTTTATAAAATAGATGATTTATTTTCTGTTGATTCAATAAATGCCTCAAACTGACCATTAGGAGTCCATTGAATAGCTCCATCTCGCCCTGTAAAGAACAGTTTGGTTTTGCTTTGATTCAGTTCAGATAAAGTTTTTGGATCAAAGTTGGCAGAAGAAGCGATCGCTACTTGTGGTTGCAAAGCAATCACTAAATCTTTTAATGACTCAGGGGCACACCAAAGCACTTGCGGGCGAGGCAAACTTCCATTTTTAACTAGTTGCTGTACCTCTTTAGATTTAACATTACCTACTAATAGCCAATTTTGATCTAAAATTTGCAATTGTAAAATTGGTAATTGGTCGTTGATTAATTGCGCTACTATCGAGCCAGCTTTCACAGGTTGACCAACTCCCAAAGGTTGATAAATTCCTTGATGTTTTTGTAGTTCCTGTTGAATAGCCTGAGTTGTAATAGAATTATCTGTTTGAGGTGAATATTCATAAAAATTATTGATTGGTAAACGTTGCATTAATTCAAACCAAGCATTACTTTCGTTACCTTGAAAATCAGTTGCGATCGCCCAATTTATTTGATTTACACCCTGCTGTTGTAAAAACGGTAATATTGTAAAACGTCCTGTACCTTGATCGCCACTGTTAATGACAGTTACAGTACCTCTATCTTGAACGACTACAATTGGTTCTGTCCCCGATTCTAAGACTGTTATCCTAAACAATGTATTTTTAGAATGCCAAAGTGGGATGAATACTAAACCAATCGCAATCATATTAGCAAACCACCACCGCCTTTGCCACCAACGCACTAACCAGACCAATATAATTAGTATATAAACCGCCAAAAGCTGCCAAGTAGATATACTGCCCACCGCAACAGAATTTCCAGGCAAATTGCTAAAAAAATCTACTAGTTTAATTAACCAATCAGTAGGATAATGTAATACCCCTGCCAGGAAGCTTCCGGCGTCAGTCCAAACTAAACCTACTAACGCACTGATGATTCCACCTATACTAATGATCGAAATTAATGGAGTACTAATCACATTCAGCAACAGACTATAAGATGGTACAACTCCAAAGACAAAAAGTTGCACAGGTAAAGTCCAAATAGTGGCAGCTAGGGGAACAGCAATCAAAGCAGCGATCGCAGGTGGTAGCCATGCTAGGCGATTGACTAATGCGGGTACTGTTACAACTAATCCTAGTGTTGCTAAAAAACTCAATTGAAAACCTAAATCCCAAATCCATAGAGGATTAAATACCAATAACAGAGTTGCTGCTAATAGTAATGAGCCGAACTGTTTTACTTTTCTTTTTAAGAGTAAACCAACTAATGCCGCAAAACCCATAATTACGGCTCTGAGAACCGCAGGTTGAAAACCTGTTAAACTCAGAAAAATCATTAAAGCCAAAAAGCCAAGAGTAAATTGCGTTCCTTTTCTTGCTCGCCTCGTTAGCTGTAAAATCACACTCAAAATCAAAGAAGTTTGGAACCCAGAAGCTGCTAAAGCATGAGCTAATCCGGCTTGTACAAATAAGTCTCGGATATCGTAGGGTAAATCAACAGCTTTGCTTCCCAACACCATTGCACTGACAAGAGGCCCTTCAGGGATACCCAACCAACGAACTTGCGATCGCACAATTCGCTCCCGAATTTGCCACCATCCCCATTTGCGTTCCGGCTCCAAAACATTTATTTGTCGCCCAATTAGACCGGCAAACGTTCCTTCTTGCTTGAGAAACTTCTGAAAATCGAAACCACCAGGATTGGAAGCTGCCTTTGGTTTGTACAAAATCCCAGTCACGGCAATTTGTTGACTAGGGTATAACCCAGTAGCCTGAAGTATAGGGACTGTCACATACAATTTGCCTGTAACACCTTGTGGGATACCTGCTGAACCTTTATTATTTTTAACTTCATCTAACTGAGTCGTTTCCAGCCAAAATTGTCCTCGCTGACTGCGAGTTAAGCGGGGATTACTCGCCACTTCGCCGCGTACAATCACAAGTTGTTCTTGATTGCTGCTATTTCCAGGCGGCACAAACTGGCTAATATCTTTTGCACCCGGTTGTGGTATTCGCCATTGAAAATATAGAGTTGCTAATAATCCTACTAAGCCAGCAGCTAGCCATATTCGAGGATGGGGAATAGTTTGCCAAGTATTAGGCACTCCCTTATTTTTGCTTCCAGCATTTTCTGGTTTCTGAGCAAATTGCTGTAATGTGGTGCGTCTTCTAAAAAGAATTGCTCCCACTATCCCCAGAACCAAAATCCCCACACCACCCCAAGGAACTCCTGTAAGCAGCAAGCCAAAAATGTAGCTAAGACAAATAATTACACCACTGGTTTGAATCATAAGATTTTTGTAAAAGCACCTGGCAATCCGAGTTTGCAGATAGTTTAAATATAGATAGGGCAGCAATAAAGAAAAATCCGCGTTGCTGAATTTTGTTATGAAATTCAAAAATAAAATATTCCAAACTCTTATTATCAGTGCTTGGAGCACCTCTACGTGAGCTTTTTATTTCTTTAAATCAGCAACAGCGAAAAGTTTTTATACTTGTGGTGAGTATAGTCCATCAAGTTTATATAAACAAAGCCCGCACAGGCGGGCCTTATCCTTGTAGCTTTAAGTAGCTTTAATGTTCTAGATTCAATATTTAACCGTCTTTCTGTCCTTTAGCAAAAGCCACATCAAAAAAATATACCTAGCTTAAACCTCAGCGGCACAAATATAAACAAAACACAAAATCATAGTGAATTAAATTTGCCATGACTCTGCGTACTTTGCCTTTGTTTTTCCGTTACTCTGGCTTCAAAAACGCTACTATTTTACACAAAACTAGTACTTAGTTCATGTATAGCCGCACCCTTTAGGATATTGGGCTTCCTGTTGAACCTACAGTATCTTTGAGCAAAGGAAAACCCAACTTCTCCCTTTGCTCAACATATAAATGAGCTACCTTCCTAGCCAAATGGCGAATCCTGGCAATATAGCGAGTTCTTTCCGTCACAGAAATCACACCTCTAGCATCCAGCAGATTGAATGTGTGCGAACACTTCATTACATAATCTAAGCTAGGCAATACCAATCCTCGCTCCGTCAATTGGGTAGCTTCCTGCTCGTACAAATTAAATAATGTCAGTAGCAACTCAGGATTTGACGCTTCAAAGTTGTATGTGCACTGCTCAATCTCACTTTGCAGGAAAACATCTCCATAAGTAATGTTGTCTGTCCACTGGATCTTAGTAAATGCTTCTACTTGTTGGAGATACATTGTCAGCCGCTCTAACCCGTATGTAATTTCAATCGACACCGGACGGCAATCAATTCCTCCACATTGTTGGAAGTAAGTAAATTGAGTAACTTCCATCCCATCTAACCATACTTCCCACCCAGTACCCCAAGCTCCCACAGTTGCATCTTCCCAGTTATCCTCTACAAACCGAATATCGTGGTCTTGAGGACGAATACCTAAAGCTCTTAACGAATCAAGATAAATCTCCTGAATATTATCTGGGGATGGCTTAATCAGAACTTGGTACTGATAATAGTGTTGGAAGCGGTTGGGGTTTTCGCCGTAGCGTCCATCAGTAGGACGACGACAAGGCTCAACGTAAGCAACAGCCCAAGGTTCCGGCCCCAATGCTCTTAAAAAAGTCTGAGGATTCTTAGTACCAGCTCCCTTTTCAATATCGTAGGGCTGGGCAATAAGACAACCGCGATCGCCCCAAAAATGATGCAATAAACTTATTACCGACTGAAAATTCACGCTTGTTCTATCCTTAGTCAACACAGTGCATAAACCATTGTTGCCTAGAACCCGGCACTGTGGGCAGTTTCAGGAGACAGAAAAACAGTCCAAAATATTTTGGGAAAAATAGTTGACACAAAGAATTAGGTTCGTTATATTGAATA
>NZ_JAVRCL010000043.1:0-71485 GCF_034530775.1 Nostoc sp. DedSLP04
TAATCGCTGAAATTCCTTTGCCGTATACATTTACCATTTTCGGATAAGTCTAATTTGGGTTTAGTTTGTACAGAGTAGAGCATATACTCTGAAAAAAAGCCTTCCTGCCCGATCTCAGAAAAACAGGTAAAACGGCTCTTTTATAAAAGCTGCCAATCACTTTTAGTAAAAGTTTAGGGCTACCAATGCTGCGAAACTTCCTTCCCCAGTCAGGGCTATGACCCTAAACATAACTTAGGAAATCGCTACAACGACTCTAAATCACTTACCAACAACTAATACCAGACCTTCATGGGCTAATAGGGCTTGAGGAAAAGCAGATTTAATATCGACTTGCACCCGATCGAGAAAATCATCATGGTCATCTGGGTGATGATGAGAAATGGCTAGCCGTTTGACGCCAGCATTCAGAGCTGCATTCACCGCAGCTTGCCAGAGTAAATCAGCAGAATCATGGTTGTGAGATGTCGGCGGAGTATAAGTGGCATTGGCAATCAGCAAGTCAACGCCTTTAATAAACTCTAAAATCCGCTCTCGCTCCACTTGATCGGCATTTTGGTGCAAATCCGTGATATAAGCAACACTATACTCCTGCCAACTAACTCGGTAGCCAACTGACCGCTGAGTTTGATTAATTAATGCAATTGTAATGGTGACATCATCTAACTTTACGTCACTTTCTGGGGTCAGATTGTAAAATTGCAATTCTGACTGCATTACCTGTAAAGGGTAAGGAAAGTGTGGCTGGAGCATCTGATCGTACAGACATTGTTTGATTGAGGCTCCATTTGAGGCCGCTGTGCCGTAAATATGGAAGCAATTTTCTCCAATAAATGCAGGAGCAAAAAAGGGAAATCCTTGAATTCGGTTTGATTGGCAGTTGGTAAAAAATAAATGGGCTTCTAGTGGCTGTTCCAGTTCTTGCCAAGTTTTACCCAATATGCGTAAGCCTGTACCGCCATCAAAAATCAAGCGTTTCCCAGCTACATGTATTTCTACACAAGCGGTATTACCACCATAACGACTGGTATTGCTACTAGGAGTAGGAATTAAACCTCTTACACCCCAGAATTGCACGATAAACTCACCTGCTGGGCTACTTGGCAGGGTAGATGACTTTTCTCTTATGTAGCTCTGGGAATCCGACAACTCAAAATTTGACATTTTCCTTGAAATTAGACCTTAGTGAGCAGGTCATCGTAGCGCCGCACTTCTAACAGCCTGTTTTTTTCGTCCACAATGACTACCGTAGGAGAGTAACTTTTTAACTCTTCTGGAGTGAACTGCCCGTAAGTCATTATAATCAAGCGATCGCCAATAATGCCTAGACGTGCCGCACCCCCATTTAGCTCAATGATTCCTGAATGAGCTAGAGCCGGGATCGCATAAGTAATAAAGCGCTGACCGTTGGCACTATTAACTACTTGCACCTGCTCATAAGGTAAGATACCAGCTTTTTCCAAAAGGATTTCATCAATACTGATACTACCTACGTAGTTGATATTTGCCCCTGTAAGGGTGCAGTTATGAATTTTTGCCAAAAGGAGAGTACGCTGCATTCTGGTTTAGGGTTGGTGGCAGATTTTAAAATCCGTAACAAGGGAAAGTTAGCAAAGTGAAGTGAGGAGTTAGGAGTGAGGAGTTAGGAATAAAAATTCATAACTCTTAACTCTTAACTCCTAACTCTTAACTCTTAACTCCTCTATTATCCTCTATAAGCTTTGACGGATTTTTCAACTAAAGCTGCAACCTTGTCTACATCTTGCCAACCGAGAATTTCAGTCACCTTTTTTTCCAAATTTTTATAACTACGGAAAAATTCAGCAATTTCATCTAAGCGGTGTGGTGATACGTCTTTCAGAGATTTTACCTGAGTGTAGCGCGGATCTTTGTCAGGAACACAAAGGATTTTTTCATCGCGATCGCCACCGTCAATCATCTCCAAAAAGCCAATTGGTCGCGCAGCAATAATACAGCCGGGAAAGGTCGGCTCATCAATTATGACCATACCATCTAGGGGATCGCCATCATCAGCCAAAGTATTGGGTACAAAGCCGTAGTCATAAGGATATTGTACTGAGGAATAAAGTACTCGGTCTAGAGCAAAAGCTTGTAGTTCCTTGTCGTATTCGTATTTATTTTTACTTTTGCCAGTAATTTCAATCAGAACGTTGATTAGACCAGGTTTCGGTTGGGCAGGAATACGAGATAAGTCCACAAAAAACTCCTCTGATAACTGTGAATCATGGGGGCACTCTGTCAGCTTCGCTCCCCGTGTAGAATTTTAGGGCAATATGGATCTCTTCCCAAGGTATTTGTTCTATGGCATAGCGCACTGGGGAAGAAACTTTCAGATGTAACCTATTCCCTTGAATTAGCCAAAAAATAGAAAAAGCGTTACGAGCAAACTTCGCAACGCTTTTTCCAAGAGGGTATGATGGATATCTTCCGTCCTTAATTACTGTTAGAGGGATTTCTGTCCTAACAATGTTTAAGACAACTGAAATCTATAGTCACACAATCCAGATTTAGCTTATTTTTGACTAACTACACCCATATTTTCAGAGATTGTCTACAAAATCAGTGTTTTGCTTTTTTGTAGATATCCTCATGAGGAAATGCAACTGGGAAGCTCGATCAATCTTGATTTCTTTGTATATTTTGAATCAGAGGTTGCTGGTTATTTTGAACATTAGTTGAAGAATAGTGGGCGATGACAAATACGGGTAGGGTAAGAGTCAACAGAGCGATCGCAGTTCCCACAATGTCTGCCAAACGTTGGGAATATGTATCGGCATTGGCAGACTGGCTATTTGAATTCATACAAAATTGAAGTTCTTCGCAACACTGTGTAGGTTTACTCTCTGAGTGAGAGTATTAATGCTATTTTAGCTATTTTTAAACTGTAAAATGTGTAGCATTCTACAATTTAAATCAGTTATACAACTGTCATAGTAGCCTTTTTATACATGGAATTTTTAATACAAAGTTACAAGTAAACAAATCATGTTTTATTTTGTAATTAATATTTTCAGGTGTTTCCTTGTATGGTGTAACGGGTTGCATACGCAAAGCAAACTTTGACAGCATCATAAGTTACATTTTTTCGCTGATTAAAGATTAATTAGCAAAACATATTTATCCGATACTTCATGATTATAACATTCTATAAAGCTTTTGATAAGGTCATTTTACTGGAATTGCTAATTTGTGATACAGGACACAAAACCGCAATTGCACTGATAGATATTCAGTGCTTTTGATTGTTATATGGTAGTTATACACAAAAATATTTGACACCAGAGAAAAAATAGGTAGTAATGATTTTTATAACCAATGATAACTACCGAATAAATACAGATACATCAACTGTATAAGACAGAATGGATTCAGTGATATCACTAAACAAATATTTAAGAATTTAAAGTTTGCAATCTATGTAATATTACAGCCGTTTTGTCAATCTACATAAAGATAGAGTAAACAAGTTTTAGAAGGTGGCCTAGAGGTGTAGTAAGTTATTACCAAATCTCCATATCTGAACAAAATACCCAATCCCAATTTCCAGATCCTAAATCCGTATAACTTTTTGAATAAATCAAAATCTCAGACGAAAAATTGTATAACAAATTAATCAGCTAAAAAAACCGCCACTAAATATAATAGGGCGGTTTAGTTAAGCAATCGGAGGGTAATTACAGATTACTCTGCTAATAAATGAAATTGCTGTAACGACGTTTGCACTAAATTGAGGATTGGGGATTGGACATTGGGCATGGGGCATGGGGCATGGGGCATTGGGCATTGGGCATTGGGCATGGGGCATGGGTTATTCTCCCCTTGTCTTTTTCTTCTCTACGTTCGCGCAGCGTGTCGCAGACAGACGCTGCGCGTAGCTTGCTTCCCTGTAAGGGTACAATTTTGAATTTTGAGTCGCACCTTTGGTGCGCTAGAAGCGCAAGTTGAATTTTGAATTGATTAGGACTTACGCATCGTACATAAGTACTAAACACAATTTGGGTATTTTAGCCATGTTTTGCATCCAGTGATCGCAAATGTCGGAATAAATCAGGGTTATCTGAAGCCTCTGAAAAGACTAAATACCGTAGTACACGTTTTGGTTGATTTGTATAGTGCGTAAGTCCTATTGATTTCTCCCCACCCCCTACTGCCTTCCATAAACACTGATTGGTTCCTTGATAAATCGGGTGTAAAGATGCTTAAAGGTAGACTTAATGACGCGGGGCATACCAAAATCAATAGGGATTAACTTGTCTGGTAGCCGCCAATCTTCTATTTTTAATAAGTCAGGATTTAAATGTGGAAACTCTATGGCAGCAAGTTCTGGACAAACTCCTAGCCTTTGAGAAGCTGCAACTGTGGGCACTTGTTCAGGAGAAACATTGAGGATTTCTACCATTGCCCGATCTAAGGCAAATATATCTGATGCAGCTGCTAAAATACCCAGTTGGCGAGGTTCCCCATTGCTGGGGCCATTTCCTTCGTGACCGATGATGCCATCTAATATGGTTAAGTTAGGGTTAATTGCCCTGGCAGTTTCTACTAACATTTCACCAAATCTATTCGCGTCTTTTCCCGCTTCCATGTGCCACCAAGCTTTCATTTTGCCGGGAACGCAACCAAACAAGTTTTTTACGCCTAGTGTTAATGTTAACTGGGCATGTGATTTAACTTTCGGTAGGTTAATCACTACGTCTGCTTCCATTGCTTCTTTAGACAGTCGCAGATGGTTAAAATTGTCACTAACGGTTTGGTAACGCTGACCGTGAAAATCGATGATGGGAAGATTGAGTTCTTCTAAAATAGGCAGATAGCCATTTGCTATTGCTACACCCTTGGCACTACCAAAAGCAGGACTATCGCCCAAAAATGGCTTACCGCCAACTTCAATTACCATTTGGGCAACTTCATAAACTAGTTCGGCACGGGTGATACACTCTTTACCAGGACGCGATCCGGTAAGTAGATTCGGTTTGAGTAAAACGCGATCGCCTTTTTTTACAAACGCTGCCATTCCTCCAAAAGGTTCCAGCAGCGTGACTAAGGATTCTCTTAAAGCCTCTTGTTCGTAAGATGTAGCCCGAATAAGACTAACAGCTGGTTTTTGAGTCTGCATGGTATAGGTAGGGGATAGAGGGAGCAGGGGGAGCAGGGGAAGCAGGGGAAGCAGGGGAAGTAGGGGAAGCAGGGGAAGTAGGGGAAGCAGGGGAAGCAGGGGAAGAAGAACTATTAATTATTGCCCAATGCCCAATGCCCCATGCCCAATGCCCAATGCCCCATAATCTATTATTCTGTTTTGAGTGGTACGATACCACTCATTTGTTCTAGATTTAACACTGTGGCTAAATCTGTTTCATTCATTAATCCGCGTTCTAAAACAATTTGCCGTAAAGATTTACCAGTTTCTAAAGATTCTTTGGCGACAGCTGCGGCATTTAAATAACCGATGTGGGTATTTAGGGCGGTTACTAAAGCTAAACTGCCTTCAGCATAAGCTAAACAACGTTCCTGATTGGCAGTAATTCCCTCAATGCAGCGTTCGGTGAGTGCAGCGATGGTATTGCCGAGAATTTCGATACTGTGAATCAAGTTATAGGCAATTAGCGGCATCATCACATTTAATTCTAATTGTCCGGCTTGGGCGGCTAAAGCGATCGCACTATCGTAACCCATCACCTGAAAACACACCATTGATGTCATCTCTGCCATCACTGGGTTATATTTCCCTGGCATAATCGAGGAACCGGGTTGCACTGGAGGCAGTTGAATTTCTTTGAAACCAGTTTTCGGCCCCGAATCCATCAACCGTAAATCATGAGATATTTTGGCTAAATCCTGGGCTAGGTTCCGCAAAGCACCGGAAACATTTACAAATGGCGCCATACTCTGCATAGCTGCCATGAGATGGGGTGCAGGTTCTAAAGGAGTTTCAATCAATTCTGAAAGAACTTCTACCACGCGGGCGCGATACAAAGGATGAGTATTTAATCCCGTTCCGGCTGCGCTACCTCCCAAACCCAGCACCATCAAATCTCCAGAGGCGGTATAAATCCGGTTTTGGTGTTCTGTAAGAATTTGCGCCCAAGCCCGAAAATTCTCACCCAAGCGCACTGGTACTGCGTCTTGTAAGTGGGTTCTGCCAGATTTGACGATATCTTGAAATTCTACAGCTTTATTTTCTAAAGATGCGATCGCACCATCTATTGCTGGGTGTAATGTTTTAGATAATGCCAATAATCCACCAATCCGAATTGCAGTCGGAATCACATCATTGGTAGACTGCCCATAATTAACGTGGTCATTAGGACTAACACGTTTGTAATTGCCCTTTTCTTCACCAAGTATTTCTAAGGCGCGATTTGCGAGAACTTCATTGACATTCATGTGATGGGATGTTCCAGCACCCGCTTGATAAACATCCACAACAAATTGATCTCGGAACTTCCCAGCTAAGATTTCATCAGTTGCTTGGACAATCGCCTGACTAATATCTTGGGGAATGCAATTTAGTTCTCCATTGACAATTGCTGTAGCTTTTTTAATGATTAATCCTGCATCTACGTAGGTAGCTAAAGGCTTAATGCCGCTAATGGGGAAGTTTTCTATGGCTCGTAGCGTTTGTATACCGTAATAAACGCTACTAGCAATTTGGCGATCGCCCATCGAATCGCGTTCGATGCGGAATTGAGAGTCTGTGTGTTCAGTCATAGTATTGTTTTAAGAGAGCTTCAGAAAACAGATTTTCCCACGCAGGCACACTCAGATACACTAATCTGCATATATTTTGCATATTTGCTTGCCAGGTTGTTGCTTTACACTTGTTAATTTTGAATTTTGAATTTTCAATGACGCTACCCAACTGGATTACCTTCTCTCGCCTTCTAGGTGTACCATTTCTGCTTTATGGCTTGTACAATCCCACACCACAAGCTAGGTGGATATGTTTGGCGATTTTTATCGTTGCGGCGTTAACTGATTGGTTAGATGGCTATTTGGCGCGGAAACTCAACCAAATTAGTGAGTTGGGTAAATTTCTCGACCCCTTAGTGGATAAATTTCTAGTACTTGCGCCATTGATGGTTTTGATTGAACTAGAAAAAATACCGGCTTGGGGAGTGTTTTTGATTTTAGCGCGGGAATTAGCGATCGCTGGTTGGCGGGTGAATCAAACGACGATTACCGGGGCGAATATTTGGGGTAAACTCAAAACTGTTAGTCAAATAGTTGCGATCGCACTTTTAATTGCACCCTTACCTGAAGTGTGGCAAACTCCCTCTCTGATTGCCTTTTGGGTTTCTGTTGCCCTAACTTTAATTTCTGGTGGTATTTATCTTTTGCCGCAAAATCCAATTAAGGAAAATACCATATTAGATGTAAAGTGAACCACGAATAAGCTACACAGGAATATTGGCAACAACCTCAAAACTCAGAATTTCAAGAGCAAAACTCGGAGTTTTGAGATCAAAACTCAAAACTTCGAGATCAAAACTGGAAACTTCGAGATCAGAACTCGAAACTTCAGGATCAGAACTCGAAACTTCAGGATCAGAACTCGAAACTTCGAGATCAAAACTCGGAATTTCGAGATCAGAACTCAGAATTTCGAGATCAGAACTCGAAACTTGAGATTCAAAACTCGAAACTTCAGGATCAGAACTGGAAACTTCGAGATCAAAACTCGGAACTCGGAATTTTTAGAATTCGCAAACAAGTAAAGAGTTGAGTTGAACGAATACGAGAGGCAAATTTAGCGCTTCACTTTTACACAGCTAATACTTTATTTATCAAAATTATAGCTAGGTAATCCAGTAACATCAGTTTGGAGAGCAAACAAATCACCTGAGTAGAAACTTTTTTCTATCTCCGCTTGGCTGAGTCCAACTGAAGCGGTAGTAATGTAGAGTGTTTGCAAATCTTTGCCACCAAAGGTACAACTCGTTACGAGTGGAACGGGTAGATTAATCCGCAATATTTCTTCACCCTTGGGATTGAAACGAATCACACACCACCCATCCCACATCGCTGACCAAATATTTCCTTGACTATCTATTGTTAACCCATCTGGATGGAAAGATTCATGAGTTAAATCAACAAAAGTTCTGCGGTTGATAATATTACCTGTTACTGAATCAAAGTCATAAGCATATATTTTTTGGTGAGGAGAATCAGCTAAGTAAAATGTCTTCTGATCTGGACTCCAACCCAACCCATTAGAGATAGTCAATCCTGTTTCCATCACATGTAATGAGCCATCAGCATCATAGCGATAGAGGTTAGCATGGGGTTTTTCTGAAGAAGACATTGAACCGATCCAAAAGCGGCCTTGAGGGTCACATTTGCCATCATTGAGGCGGTTCTCTGGCAGATTTGCTTCAATCTCCAAAATGGGAGTAACTTCGCCTGTCTGGGTGTTGAGGAATGCTAGGTGATGACGTAGTGCCATAATTAATCTATCTGCACCTGCTGTTGCGATCGCACCTACCACATCTCCCACATCAAAAAAGCAATTTTTTCCTGTTGCAGGGTCGAATTGATGCACTCGATGGTTGTAAATATCAACCCAGTAAATTAGGTTTTGGGTAGAATCCCAGATAGGCCCTTCACCTAAACGCGCACGGGCTTCTAGTACATTGTGGAGTGGATATTGCACAATCTGGCTCATTTTATCAACCAACAATGGTATTTACAAAAACTAGTTTCAGTAGCATTCAGGCAATTTTCAAAAAGATTTGCCTGACTAATAGAGAAAATTTTCATTCCTATTTCAGTAAAGACTAAAAACGCAATTTATCGCGTCTTTCTCAGGTAGAAGAAAATATTTTTGATTTTGACTCAATCTTTACCGCGATCCGTTAACTTAAAATTAGTCGGTCAGGATTCCCTTTATGTACCAAACAGACCCGCCTCTATCTCCTAAAGAAGTCTTACCAACCATGTACGATCTTCCCAGTGAATACCCGGAGGACTCTGGTTTGCCTGACGAATTTCACCTTTTTCAGCCCCAACTTCTGCGCGAAACCTTCCGTCCACCTAACTATCCAACAGAGGAGGTATTTGTTGCCAGTGACTTAAATCTTTATTATGACCTCCGGCATACACTATGGTACAAACGCCCAGACTGGTTTGCAGCTGTGGGAGTTTCACGTCTCTACGAACAGCAAAACTTGCGTCTAAGTTACGTCATCTGGCAAGAAGGGGTTGCTCCTTTTGTAGTGGTAGAATTGCTTTCTCCTGGCACTGAAAAAGAAGATTTAGGACAAACTCTGCGGGAGATTAACCAACCACCGACCAAATGGGAAGTTTATGAGCGGATTTTGCGAGTTCCTTACTACATTGTGTTTGACCGCTACACTGACAAACTCCAAGCATTCCAATTAGTTGCAGACTGTTACAGCGAATTGGACTTGAGTACCCCACGGGTGTGGATGCCGGGTTTGGAACTGGGCTTAGGACTTTGGCAAGGTTCTTACCAACAAATTGAGCGATTGTGGCTACGTTGGTATGATGCAAGTGGGAATTGGCTGCCCACACCGCTAGAAAAACTAGAACGAGAAAGTCAACGTGCTAACAGATTAGCAGCACAACTGCGAGAGTTAGGCGTTAATCCTGATGAGTTATGAAGATGTGAGGGGCAGACAGCGATATGCCCCTAAACATCTTTACTCACAACGCTTTTAAAATTTCCTCATCTACAGAAAAATCTACTTCAGCTTTATCTTTTGCATTAGCCAAATAATCATTTTCCAGAGAATCTTGTAACCCAGAAATCAAATCATATTCAGGATGCCAATTTAATTCTGTTTGCGCTTTATTTACCGAAGCAAAGAAATGCTGCACCCGCATCGGAAAAGCTTTGCGCTTGCCGAAATCAAACTTTTTCGGGTCGTAGTGGACGATTTTGACAGCATCGGGTGATTTGCCAGCAGCAACAGCGCTAGCACGGGCTAAACCATCAAAAGTGACAAAGCGATCGCCAGAGATATTATAAATCTGTCCTATGGCTTTTTCATTGCCCAAAACCTGAGTCATTGCCAGCGCCAAGTCTTTTACATGACCTAGCTGGGTGATATGCAAACCATTTCCGGGAATAGGAACGGGGCGATCGCGCACAATTCTATCAAAAAACCAGCCTTCCAACTCATTATAATTACGAGGCCCGTAAATATAAGTAGGACGAATGGAAGTAAAAGGTAATCCCAATTGAGTCAGGTAAGCTTCTGTTTCATGTTTACCCTTATGACGACTTTTGGGATCTACAGCATCGCCTTCTACATGTGGCAATTGATCGGATTTGAGATACACTCCCGCAGAACTCATATACACAAAATGTTGCACTCGGTCTTGAAAAATTTCTGCTAATGGTTGAGTATCAGTAAGTTCTCGCCCGTTATTGTCAAAAATGACATCAAAGTTTTCTTGTGATAATTTTGCTTTTAATTGAGTAGCATCTGTGCGATCGCCTATAATTTGTCCTACTCCCTTTAAAGAAGGTGCTGGCCGATTTCCACGATTGAACAGCACCACCTCGTGTCCTTGTTCCACCAGTAATTGAGTCAAATAAACACCAATGAACCGAGTACCACCCATAATCAGAATTCGCATAAATTCACCCTTTCATATCAGTTTTCATCGAGGGAGTAGGGACTGGGGACTAGGAATTAGGGAGACAAAAAGAAATAACTAATGCCCAATGCCCCATGCCCAATGCCCCATGCCCAATCTGAGATTATCAGGTTGTAGTATCCATCTGGAACCTCTAAGGGAAAGATTCCGTCTTATGTGCTAATCTGGGGCGCTTCCCGTTAATTAATCACAAGAGGAAACTTTTAAGTTAACGTCATCAAGTTGGCCTTTGTATTTTCCATTTATTCAAGTTAGCTGTGCCCTTGAAATATGCTCTGGTTCATGAGTGGCTAACACCCAAAGCCACCGGTGGTTCAGAACTCGTTGTCCGAGAAATTTTGAATCACATTGATGCTGATTTGTATGCTCTCATCGATTTTGAATCCAGCAATCCTGAAAGTTATTTATATAAGCGTCAAATTGGTAAGACGTTTCTCCAGAACTTTCCTTATGCCCGCAACGGTATACAAAAATACTTGCCTTTGTGGCCCTTGGCAATTGAACAAATGGATTTGCGGCATTATGATGTCATTCTGTCTTCATCCCATGCTGTTGCCAAAGGAATCCTTACCACTCCCGAACAGATGCATATTTGCTACTGTCACAGCCCTATGCGCTATGCCTGGGACTTGACCTTTGATTATCTGCACCACAGCAAACTGGGTAGTGGCTTACCTGGATGGGTGACGCGATATTTATTACATCGTTTGCGCCAGTGGGATGTATTGAGTGCCAATCGCGTTGATTATTTCATTGCCAACTCGCAACATACAGCTCGGCGGATTTGGCGTTGCTATCGACGAGAAGCAACAGTCATTTACCCACCAGTGAATATTGCTCAATTTCCGTTTCTGTCTGAGAAAGAAGACTTCTACCTGACAGTTTCCCGGTTAGTGAGTTACAAGCAAATATCGTTGATTGTCAAGGCTTTTAATCAACTAAAACGACCGTTAGTAGTCATTGGTACAGGAGATGAAATGAACAAGATTCGCGAGATGGCAAACTCTAATATCCAAATACTGGGATGGCAACCCGATAATGTGGTAAAAAAATATATGTCTAGGGCTAAGGCGTTTGTATATGCAGCTTGTGAAGATTTTGGTATTGCCTTAATAGAAGCACAAGCTTGCGGCACGCCAGTGATTGCTTATGGTGCAGGGGGTGCTTTAGAAACAGTGCGAGATATTCGCTCTGATGCGGATACAGGGACAGGTATATTTTTCAAGACGCAAACAGAGGCGGCTTTGGTGGAGGCAGTAGAAAAGTTTGAAATGTATGAGGGTTCGTTCAATTCTGAGTATATGCGATCGCACGCTGCGCAGTTTTCACCGCAAATCTTTGCAGATCGTTATCTAGATTTTGTAAACAAGTGCAACGAAAAAAGACCATTTTTGCAATGATGGTCTTGATTAAGGTCTTATTTTTTTAGGCTTTTGGCAATTTCCCCCAGAAGCATCTCATTTTGGCTTTAATATTGGGACTATGTGTGGTGTGGATTATTAAGGAGTATGATGACTGCCCAGAGCTCACTCCTCTCCGGCAAGCGAGGCGTAAGGCAAGACACTAGAGCGTCTGTGCGTTTCTTAAAACGCGGTCAAAAAACGAAGACGCCAAAAGTTAAGCCCAAAGGTTTATCTTTTCAGGGTTTAAACGGAGAGTTTGCCAAGCGACTGTTCGATATAGTGTTTTCGCTGTCGGTATTGATTTTGTTCTTCCCCGTCTACTTAATTTTGGCCTTGCTGATTGCCTTCAGCTCAGAAGGGCCAATATTTTATGTCCAGGAACGGGTAGGGAAAAATTACAAAGCGTTTAATTGTATTAAATTCCGAACAATGGTAAGCAATGCGGATGAAATCCTCATGCAAATGATGGAAACATCGCCCGAATTGCGACAAGAATTTGAGAGCAGTTTTAAGCTAAAACAAGACCCCCGGATTACCAAAATTGGTCGATTTTTGCGAATTACTAGCTTAGACGAATTTCCCCAGTTCTGGAACGTTTTAAAAGGGGATATGAGTGTAGTCGGGCCCCGACCCTTGGTAAGAGAAGAACTTCCAAAATACGGTTATCACATTGATGAGATTTTAACAATCCGTCCAGGAATTACTGGTTTGTGGCAGGTATCTGGGCGTAATGACATTCCCTATCCTCGGAGAGTCCAAATAGACCTGCATTATGTCAAATTTAGGAATTTCTGGCTTGATTTATGGATCATCTTGAAAACTGTTGATGTAGTAATTCTACCCAAAAATAACGGCGCATACTAAGTAAATACTTAGGGTGGATTCTGTGGGGCAGTTAATGCCCCTAAGTACCAATTCTCCCCTCACAGGATTGCTCATGTTTATTTCTATCATTTGTGCTTTTCTACTTAATTCAGACTTCTGTGAGTGTGGATATTTGGTACTTTTGCCAGAAGTCTAATTTCAAATGGCTATTTTATTAAGTCTTCACATAACTAGAGATATATGAAGTTTTGACAAAAAATATATATAAAAATAATCTCGATCGTCTGGTAAAAGAAAATATACATAATTAAATAATTTTGAGTTATCTAAATGTTGGACTTACGTGCTAAATTGCTTTTTCTTCAGTATATTTATTTACGGAAAAAGTCTCATAAAAACAAGAACTCGTAGGTTTCCCATTAGGCAATTCAGCAATTAGTTGCTAGGTTGTATCAGATTGGCTGTAACTTTTTAATCAAAGACAATAAGGGATAATTGAGCATGACGCAACAGAAGCGAGCGTTGATTACTGGTATTACTGGACAAGATGGTTCATATCTAAGTGAGTTTTTGTTGGAACAAGGTTATGAGGTTCATGGGGTAATTCGCCGGACTTCTACCTTCAACACAGACCGCATCGATCACATTTACGAAGACCCCCACAAAGAGGGAGTGCGCTTGTTTCTTCACTACGGTGACTTGACAGACGGTACAACGTTACGGCGTATTTTAGAAGAAGTAAAGCCAGTAGAAATTTACAACCTCGGCGCTCAATCCCACGTCAGAGTCAGCTTTGATTCACCAGAATATACAGTAGATGCAGTAGGAATGGGGACATTGCGTCTGTTGGAAGCAATTCGAGACTACCAGCATCGTACCGGAATTCAGGTGCGATTTTACCAGGCGGGTTCTTCAGAAATGTACGGTTTAGTACAAGCAATACCTCAAACTGAGACAACGCCCTTTTATCCCCGCAGTCCCTATGCCTGTGCGAAAGTTTACGCTCACTGGCAAACTGTAAATTATCGTGAATCTTATAATTTGTTTGCTTGTAATGGCATACTTTTTAACCACGAGTCACCACGGCGGGGTGAAACCTTTGTAACCCGCAAAATTACTAGAGCGGTAGCTGGTATCGTTGCTGGGAAGCAGAAAAAGATTTATATGGGTAATCTAGATGCCAAGCGAGATTGGGGCTATGCGAAGGATTACGTCAAAGCAATGTGGTTGATGTTGCAGAAAGACCAGCCAGACGATTACGTAATTGCTACTGGTGAAACCCACTCGGTACGAGAGTTTTTGGAACTGGCATTTAGTTATGTGAATCTTAATTGGCAAGATTATGTAGAGTTTGATGAGCGTTACCTGCGTCCATCTGAAGTAGAGTTGTTGATTGGCGATTCTACCAAAGCACGGCAGAACTTGGGCTGGGCACCATCAGTAACCTTTGAAGAACTAGTTTCCCTAATGGTAGAAGCAGACTTACAAGCATTGGGTCATACTTCACCCAATGGAAAAGGTTCGCAATTTCCAGATGACATTGCGACTATTCGTCAAACACTGGGCGCTTTGCACTTCTGATTTGGCATCACAGAGGATAAAATATGACCGCCTTAGAACTAAAAAATAAACGGATTCTAGTCACTGGTGGATCGGGGTTTCTAGGCCGTCAGGTGATAGATCAACTGTGTAAAGCAGGAGCCGATCGCGAGAAAATTACAATACCGCGATCGCGCGATTTCGATTTGCGTGTCTGGGAAAATAGTCAGCGTGCAGTTGACCAGCAAGACATAATCATCCATCTAGCAGCTCATGTCGGTGGTATCGGTTTAAACCGCGAAAAACCCGCAGAGTTGTTTTACGATAACTTGATCATGGGAACCCAGCTAATTCACGCTGCGTATCAAGCTGGAGTAGAAAAATTTGTTTGTGTTGGCACAATCTGCGCCTATCCTAAATTCACTCCAGTACCATTCAAAGAAGACGATCTGTGGAATGGTTACCCAGAGGAAACTAACGCCCCTTACGGAATTGCAAAAAAAGCGCTTTTAGTTCAATTGCAATCTTACCGTCAGCAGTACGGTTTTAATGGGATTTACCTACTGCCAGTAAATTTATATGGCCCAGAAGATAACTTTGACCCCGGAAGTTCTCATGTCATTCCAGCATTAGTTCGCAAAGTTCACGAAGCCCAAATTAATGCAGAAAAACAACTTGCAGTTTGGGGTGATGGCAGTCCTACCCGTGAGTTTCTCTATTCAGAAGATGCAGCGCGGGGGATTGTGATGGGGACTCAATTCTATAATGAATCGGAACCAGTTAATTTGGGAACAGGTTATGAAATCTCCATTCTTGATTTAGTAACTCTAATTTGCGACTTGATGGAGTTTAAGGGGGAAATTGTGTGGCAAACTGATAAGCCTAATGGTCAACCCCGCCGCTGTTTAGATACTGAACGAGCAAATCTTGCCTTTAATTTCACGGCTCAGGTGAGCTTTGAGCAAGGGCTAAAGAATACCATTGAGTGGTATCGTCAACACGCTGCATAACAATGTACTGCTGAATGTAGAGTGATACAAGCTGGGCGATGCCCAGCTTATTTTTTTGAATATTTTTATTTATATGGACAAAGTCAATCATCAACTAAATAAAGCACAACTGCGCCGCACTCTACTTAAAAGACGTAAATCAATGTCCGTTGGAGAATGGAGAGAAAAAAGCGATCGCTTATGCTTTCATTTACAAAACTCTACTTTGTTTACCCAAGCAAAAACAATACTCGCTTATTTCAGCTTTCGCCAAGAACCCGATCTCACTCCACTATTTGCAAACACAAAATACCGTTGGGGATTTCCTCGCTGCGTTGATAAATCCCTATGTTGGCATATTTGGACACCGAGTGTTCCTATCCAAAGTGGCGCTTATGGGATTAGTGAACCACACCCCGACGCTCCAATCTTAGATGCTGCCGAAGTAGATTTGATTCTCGTCCCTAGTGTCGCTTGTGACTATCAAGGATATCGCTTAGGCTATGGCGGCGGATATTACGATCGCTTGCTCAGTTTACCGCAATGGCAGACAAAGCCGACTATCGGAATTGTCTTTGATTTTGCCTATTTGTCTCATATACCTATTGAACCTTGGGATAAACCACTACAAGTTATTTGTACGGAAACCGGATTGACTCAAAAAGGTTCCAGGATTCAGGATAATGAGGACACATTATCAAATGTTTTATGACTAATCCAACGTCATCTACCACTGAGCAGGAAGCAATAATTGACGAAATTATAGCAAGTAGTCTCCAAGCTCAACAAAAAACAGGCCCAGACCTCCGCCAAATTCATAGCAAAAGTCATGGACTCGTTTGGGGAGAGTTTATTATTGAACCCAATCTTCCTGAAGACCTAAAAGTAGGTTTGTTCAAAACGCCTCAAACCTATCCTGCGTGGATTCGTTTCTCTAGTGGTGGTTCGCCTGAAAAACGTGGTAAATTTCACTCTGATAGCCAGCCTGATGTTCGCGGTATCGCCATCAAGGTGATGAATGTGGACGGGCAAAAAGTCTTGGATGATGAAGAAAAAACTCAAGATTTTATACTCAACAATTATCCTATTTTCTTGACTAAAGATGTTCGTGATTACGCCGATCTTTCCCAAGCAGGTAGTGGAAAACTTTCCCCAGAACGGCTGGAAGAACTTGGTTACGCCTTTGCTATCTTGCAAAAAATTGGTAGCAAAAAGTTAGGAAATCCACTTTTGATTCAATATTGGAGTATGGCTCCGTTTAAATTTGGTGAGCGGATTGTAAAATTATCTGTCAAATCTCAACAGCCTGAAAAACCACCAGAAACACTTCCAGAATCAGAAAATTACCTTCGAGAAACGCTGGTCAAATATTTGACTGAAGAAGGTCGAGAAGCGTCTTTTGACTTCCTAATTCAGTTTTATGTAGATGACGACAAAACACCGATTGAAGACCACGTTCAGGAATGGCAAGAAGCAGATTCACCGTTTATTAAAGTTGCAACTGTCCGTATTCCCAGTCAGAAATTTGACTTTGAAGAACGCAAACGCTTAGATGAGGGTATATTGTTTTCCCCTTGGCATACGCTGCTAGAGCATGAGCCTGTTGGAAGTGTAAATCTCTCTCGTAAGAGGCTTTACAGCGAACTTGCAAAGTATCGAAGAGAACAAATTGCCCAACGATCGCGGGAACCACAACCTTATGTAGCGATTGAAGATTAACGACTATAAATTGGTTTCAAACTGTAAAATAAATCTTTGAAAGCGGTGTGCACAGTATCTCAGTTTATTGCAATAATATCTGACTAGTAAAACTTGATAAACCCAGATTCCCGAATTTTATAACAAGTCAGGAATCTGGTTTTTAACGAATAATTTTAGGACTGTTGTAGATGATTCTTCTGTGGATAATAGCTTAAAAAATCTGATAAATATTTATTTAATTTGTACAACAGAATGCCTTTTCTCTATTAGAGACCAAGATGAATAAAGATAGTGAACTAACTCAAAAACTGAATAATATATTGATTGAATTCGCAGATCGAGAATCCGTTATTAATTTATTGAGATTGAGTAATTATTCAAAAACCGAATCAATTGAAATTTTAAAAAATGCTTTGAGCATTTCTTATTATAAGGCACAAGATATCATTCACAATAGTCAAACATGGAGTGATGTAAAAGAAGTTGATGAAAAAATAATGAACGACTTCTTTGATGTACTGGAAGAATTAGGGAGTTCAAAAAGTGAAGAGACTTAATTATATTAATATGTGAATAAATTCCATAACATAAATAGGTGAATTTGTTTAAGCAGATTTTTAATGATAGGTTAGAATAAAATTAAGCAAATTCTTAAGTAAAGCTATGTCTGACTCAGTTCAGTATGTCACTAACGCAGAGGGAAAAAAAGTTGGGGTGCTGTTAGATTTAGAAACTTATCAACAGTTAACTAACTTATCTGTAGATTCGGAATTATTGATTGGTTTAAATGTAGATGAGTTGCAAGCTTTGGCAGAAAGTTATTTATCTCCCAAAGCTCAGATACAGTTACAGGAATTATTAGTTAAAAATACTGACAATGATTTGTCAGATGAAGAAACTGAAACTTTAGACAGATTATTGGCACAGGTTGACCAATTAAATATTATTAAAACTAGAGCTAGATATACCTTAAATATTTTTCAAAATAAACAGCAACTAGCGTGAGTGTTTACATTCCTGTTGAATTAAAAAAGGGAATTCGTAATTATTTTGCTGATTGTTGTGCTTACTGTCGCACTGCTGAAGCTTTAACAGTCACTACCTTTGAATTTGAGCATATCATTCCTTTGTCTGCTGGAGGGAAAACTGCATTTGAAAATCTATGCTTGGCTTGTCCATCTTGTAATCGTTATAAAGCAACTCGCCAAACAGCAATTGACCCTAATACTCAGAATGAGGTTAAATTATTTAATCCACAACAGCAACTGTGGGCAAACCATTTTACTTGGAGTGAAGATGTTACAGAAATTATAGGACTTACAACCATTGGTAGAGCAATAATTTATACTTTAAAAATGAATCGTCCGCAATTAACTCGTGTGCGGAAAATGTGGGTGAAAATGGGTGAGCATCCACAAAATATTTGAGCAAGTGCAAAATATTGAAAGCAAGTTATAACGTTATCAAGAAAGTTGTAATAAATATTTAGAGAACTGGGAAAGTTATTAATCAAATGCTGAACTGGAAAAAATCACGATCGCAGATTCTGCTAATGTATGCGCTATTGGGAGCGATCGCACTGTTGATGCTCTTTCCTTTACTATGGCTAATTAGTACAGCCCTGAAATCGCCAACGGAAAATATTTTTCAGTCGCCGCCACAGTTGCTACCCAGTCAACCGACACTAAATAACTTCTCTAGTGTGTGGAACTCCCTACCTTTTGGACAATACCTGTATAACAGTATTTTGGTGTCAGTGCTGACTGTGGGCTTAAATCTGCTGTTTTGCGCTTTAGCTGCCTATCCCTTGGCAAGATTATCGTTTGTCGGGCGAGACTGGATTTTTGTAGCGATCGTCTCTACGATTATGATTCCCTTCCAAATCGTAATGATTCCCCTTTATATTTTGACAGTCCAGATGGGTTTGAGAAATACTTATTTAGGGATGATTTTTCCGAGTTTAGCTTCTGCCTTTGGCATTTTTCTGTTGCGCCAAGCTTTCATGAGTGTCCCCAAAGAAATAGAAGAAGCCGCCCGGATGGATGGCAGCTCAGAGTTAGGATTATGGTGGCATATTATGTTACCAGCAGTTCGCCCAGCACTGGTAACTTTAGCTATTTTCGTATTCATTGGTGCTTGGAGTGACTTTTTGTGGCCTTTAATTGTCATCCAAGACGAAAATTTATATACTCTTCCCTTGGGAGTCGCCAAGCTAGCAGGTACATTTTCCCTTGACTGGCGGTTAGTAGCGGCTGGCTCAGTGATTGCGATCGCTCCAGTATTATTACTATTTTTGTTTTTACAACGTTACATTGTACCCACAGAAACAGGTAGCGGCGTCAAGGGATGAAAAAAGAATTCAGAATTCAGAATTCAGAATTTAGAATAAGAAAGTGGTAGATGAGGGAGACAAGGGAGACAAGGGGACAAGGAGATAAACAAAACTCCTAACTCTTAACTCTTAACTCAGCACGGGCTAAACGCCCCGCTGACGCTAACAGTACTCCTAATGCCCAATGCTCTAATTTAATAAGCCCCAGTCTTTTTCAAGACTACCCAGATAGTTTTAATAATCAGACTCAGATCGTAAGTTACAGACCACTTGCGTTGATAATCCATATCCATTTTCACAATGGTTTCAAAGTCTGTAATGCTGGAACGCCCATTAGCTTGCCATTCGCCGGTAATGCCTGGTTTGACTCGCAATCTATCCCAGTGGTGTGGATCGTAATTGCTGACTTCATCAGAAGTAGGTGGACGAGTACCAACTAAACTCATGTCCCCTAACAAAACATTCCAAAATTGAGGGAATTCATCCAAGCTAGTACGCCGCAAAAATTTCCCAACAGGAGTAATGCGAGGATCGTCAACGGATTTAAAAATATGACCTTTGGCTTGGTTCTCAACCAAATGCTTGAATTTATCAGCATCGACTATCATTGAGCGGAATTTCCAGATGCGGAAAGTTTTTCCGTTTAAACCACAGCGAATTTGAGAATAAAATATTGGACTTGGCTCATCAATAAAAGTAGCAATTGCTACAGGAATTGCTATTATAAATGTAATAATTAGCCCGACAATGGCTCCAACAATGTCAATTAATCGTTTTCTCACGCTTAACGTTGACGGGTGTGAAGGCTGTTGCAAACAATTAACTGAATAAAGATAAAGATTATTCACAAGAACTAACTTAGTTTTATAACAGGAATTTTTACATTAGTAGTGTAGACATAGACATGATTGTTAGGCGATTTTTTCTACTATTGTCGATACTACCGAGTGTTAATATACACAAATTTCAGCCGAGATAAAAACCAAAAACCAAAAATTTACAGAATCTTTCAATTCAAGTGATAGATTGTAAAATTACGGTATTTTATCCATCTAATAAAAACTAATAAAAAGATAATACTATCGTACATATCCCACATATCCCAAAAATTACTGCGCTGAAGTACTAGTAGTAATTCACAAAATTCCAAATGCTCGTAACATAAGCATTTGGAATTTTGAGTAGTATTCTTATTTCTAGCGCGATCTGCTAGTCTCAACGATCGACCTCTAAGGCAAAATTCACCGTATATGGTTCCTCCAGTGATTGCTGATTACTAGCCTTAATTGCATCTAGATAGCGACGTAAAAACAACAGTTGTTGAGAATTGGGACGATAAGTGAGACTTCCTTGTTTTTCAAAAAGTGGTGCTGTGGCGATCGCCTGATAGTCAGGATTTTCTTGCGAACTCTGGGTAAGCCAGGTTGATTCTGTGACTGAAGGTATCAAACCGGAAGGCAGTTCACCTTCCAAAAAAGCCAGCAGCCGTTGCTGACAAATGCGAGTATTAATCCCACGACCCTCAAATAACTGAATAACTTCACCGAAAGATAAGGGACGGTCTGGTAGCAATCGCAACAATTCTGTAAACAAGAAATAATCAGTGTATTGTTGCCTGGGTATATCTAAAATCTGCGGATGCAAAGGCAGCATCGCCAAACCATAAGCAACCCGGCTGCAATTGGGAGCGCCATTTTCGCCAAGATATAAATCTTGAATAATCTTAGTGCTGGGAAGTTTTTGGCGTAACCAGCGGTTCACCGTCCCAACACAAGCCACTCCACCAGTCAGGATCGCTTGATTAATAGCTTCTGTGGGGATACCACGAGCTACCAATAACTTGTTAAGTTCTCGGTTCAGGCGGCGCACAAAGGGAATAAATACCTGGCTTTCTAAGTCTCGTCGCTGCAAAACCCACCGCTGATCGGCTAATTCTAGGGTAAAAGAGTCTTGGTGTTGCAAAATCAGCTTTAGGGCTAATGCCGCATCTAATACCGCCTGTCCCAGTAAAGAACTTTCTAGACGTTGCTGGAGACGAATTCGAGCGGTGATATCTGGTTCTCCAACTCTAGGTAGTTCTAATTCTTCCAACCCTAAAGTCTGCCAATGCATTTGGTCTAAACCGGGAATTGACGGTTGCCATTGCCAAGAATTACTCGTGGTAGTTTTGCCATCGCTTGGTGTTTCTCTGCGTGATTGCCGAGATTTCGGTGGCAATAGCAGTTGGCAAATTATATCTTGTTCAATACCCTTGCCAGCATAAGCAAAACTATGGAGCATGAAATCATTGTATGTCAATTGCTGCAAGGTTTCTGGTAGATTCACCAGCAACATTTCTGTGGCAGTTGTCCCAATGTTAATCACCAGGGTGTTGCCAACAATCGGATGTTCGCTAGTTTTTGCTGGATGAGTACCTTGAGCATCGCTTAGTTTTACTTGCTCACCATTAGCAGCATCAAGTTCCGAAAGTAGGCTAGCGATCGCTTCTTCGACAAAAAAGACTTGCTGGGGATGTTGAATAAGTTTGCTAGTGAGTAAAGCTTCCCGCACGTTAAAGCGGTATTGTTCCGACCAGCTAGATGGACAGGTACAAATTACACCAGCAATATTATTGATAATCTGGGGAAAATCTTGTTCGCCGATCCCAACAGCGGCAGCCATTAAACTAGGGGTGGTACTTGTTTTTTCGGATTTGAGAGTTAATAGTAACTTAGAGAGCGATCGCACAACCCAAATCAAAGGCCCTGCCGAAAATTCGTTTAATTGCAAAACAGGTTCCCATTTCTGTCGTTCGCTCTTGTAGGGAATGGCTACTTGTAAGTAAGGCTTCAACTGCGCTGAGTAGAGGTTATTTTTCGTCGGATCTGCTGTCGATTTTGGTGTTGCAGGAGTAGTAGCCGAGCGATCGGGTGCTTTATCTTGGGCAACAGCCGCAGGTGCTGTCTGCTCATGTGCTTCGATAGTTTCGTTTTCACCGTGGGGTACAGAAGCTGTAGGCAGATAAACCTCTGTTGGTAAACGAAACGATTGCTGAAAGGAACTTGTTCCTGGCGGATTTTCTGCTGACCAGTAGATAGGATGTACAACAAAAGTCGAGCGATTTAATAATGTAGCAGAAATTCCTGTTGTACCTAAATCAATTCCTAAATACCAGACTGATTCTAAAGTATTTAACGAAACTTCTGGATTATTTATGGAGTTGGCAATTGGAGGTAAAGAACTTTCTGGTACGGGAGTTGTGACTTCCTTTTTTTTTTCAGTTTCTACCTGGGTAACTGCCAAACTTGAGAAATCATTTGTTGATGTATTCTCTGCTATTTGGGTATTTTCAGGGGAAGTTGTGGGGATTGTGTCTTGAGTATTATCAAATAGTTCCGAGAAAACATCCAAGTTATTAGCTGGCTGCGACTCAGAATTTAGCTGCCGATCGAAATTAGCCAAATCCCGATCTAATTGCTGCAACTGTTCTTCATCTAAAGAAATATCTGGTACGACTGGAGATTGGTTTGACTCAATAGAAAGTAAGTTTTCTTGGGGTGAAGCAGCAATATAGTTATCTGAAAACAGTTCGGAGCGATCGCTGTTAATTAATACTTGCGATGTGGCGATATTTTCGCTAGGCTCTGCCAAGGCAATTTCTGGTACTTCTGGAGTCACTGGTGCTGTGGTTGTGGCATCATCCATAAAAGATGACACTTCCAGCAGTTGCAGTTCACTATCTCTATCAGGCAATAGGTCAGTTCCTGTAGCTGTGGCATTATCCACAGAAGAAGATGAGACTTCCAGCAATTGCAGTTCACTATCGGTATCAGGTAATAACTCAGTTAGGGTATTAATTGTATCAACACTAGCTGGCTGAGTGCCGATTTGTACTGACAAACTGTCTATTTGTGGAGTAGAGAAGCTAAGAGGCGAATCTAGATCAGTTTCCTCTTCAAAAAATAGTTCTTCCTGTGGCTCTGATGAATCTGTGCTTTCTTCTCCTAAAGTCTCTGGGGTTGAAAGATCCGTATCTGGAGTAATAACCGCAGAATCCACGGTTGGAGAGACAGGCGGGGTCTGGGCGATGTTCAACTGTGATGCAGAGGCTGTGGAAGCAGATAAGTCATTTGTGGGAATATCGAGGCTGGGATTATTAACATCACCAGCATCAAACAAACTGGCGTAAAGTTGGTCTACTTCATCACCAATTGCCGCAGAAATATCTTCCGGTAATTCGGTCGGGGTTTGAGAATATTCAGATGATACACCAAGCTGCAACAGCACTGCATCTAGATCCTCTGTGAGGGTAGTTTCCTGTTGCTCAATTGCGGGTGGAGATGAAGTTTCTGGCTGTATAAGCTCCAATGGTTGGGGCGCAACTTCAGCAGTAATCTCGCCTGGTTCAGTCAATGATGGTAGTGTCTCAGATTCTCCTCCCAGCAAAGATGACTGCGAACTAGGAGATTCTTGTTGCAAATGCTGGGTCAAATTGTTGACAAAGCTGGCCATCAACTGTTCGCCTTGCATCCCTTTGCTATGCATTCTTGCCAGTGCTTGGGACAAGGATTCGTAATAAGTATTAATGTTGCGCTGTAGTGCTTCAAAGACTACATTCACCGTCCCATCTAGTGATAATAGGCGTCGATCTAACTCCCTAGCTAGCTGGGTTAAGCGCTCCACATCGTCAGAGGATTCTAATAAAGATTGAGTTGTAGAGTTTGTGTAATTAGTTCGTCCTGAAGAACTGGCGGAATTTTCCCTCGTCTGTCCAATCAGCGGTGTTAAAGTTGGCACAAGGCGACTCATGAGTACCTGTAAAAACTCGGTAATCATTTGCTCCTGGTTTGTCAACTGCTGCGCTAAGGAGTAGTTTTGCAATCGCTTTTGTTCTAGTTGCCGAATTTCTTGTATGAGAGTGGCTCGCTCTTGCAAAAGCAATTCTAATTCCGATCGCAACGGCTGAATCAATCTCGAAAATTCATTTTTTAATTGTTCTGCGCCAACAGTATTCTCTTCCTGAGTGAGTTCGGGCGGTGGTAGTGGATACTGATTATTACCGCGATCGATAAATTTTGTTAACAAAGGCGATGGCTCCCCCAAGGGCGATCGCGGTTCTTCAGAAGACTGATTTGGGATGCTGCTCTCTAATGCTTCTTTTTCTTGTAACCTCACCAAGAAGTCGCGAATTCGCTCTAAAACTTCTTTCGGCTCTTGCGCCTGACCAGACAAAAATCTAGACAGGCGCTTGCCACCGCTGGCAAGTAAGTTGTCAATGTCTGCGATCAGCTTTTGAATTTCATCTGTACTAAAAGTCACTTTATCTACCTTACTTAAAAATGTATGTCAACTAATATGACAATTAATTTACAATCACTGTATCCCTATGGGGATCTTGCTACGCGCAGGGTCTGACCATAGAAGAAATTTTGAGTGGCAAAAGCCGCTACTTGGAATTGTGACTAGTCATTATGTTATGGATTACTGTGAGTCGTGGCAATCTTCAATCATCGAAGAAAACAAGGAAAAAAGTTTCTCTTTGTCCCCCCATCCCCCCATCTCCTTGTCTCCCCCTCTCCTTGTCCTCTTCAGGCAGCCTTTGCTCGAAAAGCCTAATTTTGCAGGTCATTGGTTCCCTATTTTTGAAAATCCCTAAAATACCTGAGCAATAATTTACTCCCTTTAGTATCATTAATGTTGTTTGCCTATATTCATAACTAATCAAGTTTGCAGTGCAGCTAGCCCCTAAGCAATCCAACCGCAGGCTATAAACTACTTTTTGCAAAACTTTTACCCCGTTTAAACTTATAGGTAAAGATTATTTAGAAAAACTTATTGTCGCTTTCTTGTGTAGCATAGTTTAGTTTTTTCTTTGAAAGGGAGCTGTGCAATGATAGCTTAGGCTACAAATGGCGCTCCTGTTTTTTGTGTGTACATAGCAGCTTGAATTAAAGATGTCGTAATGGAAGATCGATATAGCTTGCAAGCACAGGCTAATTCCTGGATGATCGCCTCCGCTCCCTTTTTTCAAGGGTTGCCAGAAACTGCTGTAGAATCAGCCCTCACCCATCTAGTTACCCGCACTCACCCAGCCAATCAGGTGATTCTACTGGAAAATGACTGGGGTGGTTCTGTGTATTTTATTATGGATGGATGGGTAAAAATTCGCACCTACAATCTGGAAGGAAAAGAGGTAACGCTGAATATTATTGGCAAAGGTGAATTGTTTGGTGAAATGGCGGCGCTAGATGAAGCACCTCGATCCACGGATGTGATTACCTTGGCCCCAACGGTAATTGGTAGTATGCCTGCTCAGGATTTTGTCAAATTACTTCAGATAGAACCTTTGGCGGGAGTTCGATTGGCGCAACTAATGGCACGACGTTTACGGCAAGTAAATCGCCGATTGCGGTTGCGGGAATCTGATAGCCAGTCAAGGGTAGCAGATACGTTGTTATTTTTGGCAGAAGGACAGGGAAAAAAAGGGCAAACTGGAACCGAAATTCCCAATTTACCTCATCGGGAATTGAGTAGTTTGAGCGGACTGGCGCGGGAAACGGTAACACGAGTATTGACAAGGCTAGAAAAAAAAGGCTTGATTAAACGGGATCAAGACACTATTTGTATTCCCGATTTGTCAGCCTTAGAAAGAATGATCGTTTAAAAACTTGTCAGATATGAGTATTTTAGATTCTCTCCCAGATGAACCGGAGGAAGATCCATCCTCTGAATCTCCAACTCCTCAGAATCATTGGTTAGATAAAGAACAGCAGTTAATGCCTCCTCAAATCAAAGCTGATGCGCCCTTGAGGATGGTGGAAACGGCATTTTTAGCCAGTACCGCTAGCTTAATTTGGTTTATAAATTTTTACTTTCCTTTGGGCCCAGTTTTGCGGATATTTTTTCCAGTGCCGATCGCTCTAGTTTATCTGCGTTGGGGCAAACGTGCGGCATGGATGGCAGCACTCACCTCTGGGTTACTGCTGACGGTACTGATGGGGCCAGCCCGCAGTTTGCTGTATGTCATGCCCTACGGGTTCATGGGCGTCCTTTTAGGCGCTACATGGTGTCGTCGTCGTCTTCCCTGGATTGTTTCTATCACTTTGGGTACGCTATTGGGTACTTTAGGAGTCTTTTTTAGGCTGTGGTTGTTGTCTGTTTTGTCGGGTGAAGACCTATGGATTTATGTAATTACCCAAGTGACTGAGTTCATTGAGTGGGTATTTTTTAACTTGAGTTTATTGGCGAGTCCCAGTGTATTTTTGATTCAAGTGGGAGCGATCGCTTTAATTATACTCAACAACTTTATCTACCTTTTTGTGGTACACCTGGCAGCATGGTTGCTTTTTGACCGCTTGGGCAACCCTATTCCCCGCCCACCACACTGGGTACAAGTTCTCATGGATTATGAAGGATAATTATTAGTCATTTGTCATTTGTCATTTGTCATTGGTTAAACGATCGGTTCTAACTAATAACCAATGTTCCTTGCCCAATTCCCAATGCCCAATTCCCAAATTAGTATCTATACTCAAAAAGAACTAGGTGAACAATGGCTGCGAAGGTATCGTGGTTGTCTACCCGTATTTGCTTGTATTTTAGGATTTACTGAAACTGGTTTAATTCCAGGGATTTCAGCAGCTGGTCGCACTCCAGACGATCGAAAATATACAGCTTGTGCCGATGCAGAGTTTTTGTATTACGGCCCAGAACATAAAGCCCAATATCCCCTACCACCATTGACCGCTGGCGCTTCACCTGTGCTGATTTCTCGCGCTGTATTTGAGTCATTAAAGATACCAATTTATTTATTTAATGCTGGTTTACCCCAAGCTCCTGCTGTGCCAGTAATTGATTTGGGTGGCGCTCCTGCTAAGTGTTTAAGTCAAGGGGCTGCTATGGAAATTACAACAGTACATCACTTGTTTGAACAAGGATTACTTTGGGGAGAACGCCTAGCTGCCAATATCCAACAGGAGTATCTGATTGTCGGTGAGTGCGTTGTCGGAGGTACTACAACTGCCCTGGCAATATTAACTGGTTTAGGTATAGATGCTGCCGGAAAAGTTAACAGTAGCCACCCTGTTTGTAACCACGCGCAAAAGTGGGCACTAGTGCAAGCTGGACTGGAGAAGATGAGGGAGAGCAGGGGGCAGGGGGAGATAAACTTCCAATCTCAAATCCAAAATCCAAAACTTGTACTGAGCGAAGTCGTTGGCGCAGCCTCTCGTAGAGAAGTATCTAAAATCCAAAATTCTGTCGATCCGCTACAACTCGTCGCCGCCGTAGGCGATCCGATGCAAGTGGTGGTAGCTGGGATGGCGATCGCTGCTAGCCGTAGTTGTGGTGTAATGCTGGCTGGAGGGACGCAAATGCTGGCGGTTTATGCGCTAATGAGTGCGATCGCTCAAGCTTACGCTTTATCATGGCAACCAGAAGCAGTAGTTGTAGGCACAACCCGCTGGGTAGCAGAAGATCCAACTGGCGCTACAGTTGACTTAGCCCTTAACTTAGGAAAAAACAGCTTAACTCAGAATGGAGGAACTCCTCCTTTATTAGCAACTTATCTGAGCTTTGCTGATTCTCGTTATCCTCAACTGAGAGCATATGAGCAGGGCTTTGTGAAAGAAGGCATGGGCGCTGGAGCTGCTTGCATAGCCGCTCATCTTAGCCAAGATTGGCAGCAACACCAACTTTTGGCAGCCATTGAAGCCCAACTTGAACGCCTAAGTACTGCCTTGAACTAAAGATTAAAGTTTGTTTTTCCCTCTCCGGCTCGGAGAGGGACGGTTTTACTACGTAAATGTTTAACTTTTTTATCAATTTGATGGCTGGATTACTTACTTATATCTAAGTATATGCTTATCAAACCATCACTCAAAACTGAACCTAAAGGCTTGTCTGACCTACGTCAATCCATTTTTTTAATTCGTTGAACTTCAGGTTAAATTTAATGAATTCTCTCTCTAAGTAATTGTTCTTCTAAAGCAGCAATGCGATTGTACGCTGCTGTTAATTGCGCTGTCAGTCGTTGTATTTGAATTTCTGGTGTTATGTTATCTCCACTTTGACGATGCATGTCTAGATAAATGCCATCTGTCAATACATCCTTGTGTTCCATTTCTGGATTTAAATTGTTACGTCCTTTAAACTGGTAGCCTCCAGCCGTGTCATTTTTTTGGCAATTATCCTTTGCTTGTGTATTGGCTAAAGAACACTCTGAGAAAGTTTGAGTGACTTTACCATCAAGCTGCTCAATTACTTGGCACAGGTCATCCAGCTTTTGGCTTAAAGTCAGGATCTGTTGCTGTAATAGCTCCATTTAATACCTTTATTCGTACATTTTCTCTATGTTATTCAATTTACTCTCAAACTTAACGATACTTATGGATTATTTAAGTATTGATAATTTTTGGTGAAAATGTGACATTTAAATCATTACTTCTAAATACAAGTAAGGTTTCACCATAAGTACCACGAAGTAAATTTATGGATAATAATTAATCTTGAGGTATAAATTTGCTAAAAACTCGCTAATTTGAGTCAAATATTCAAAATTACCCGTATTACCAAGAAAAAATCCCGATAATTCTCCAGATTCACTTTTTCAGCTAGTCAGCCACTGGTGAATCTCTGCTTAATATTAGGTATAATCAAAAATTTCAAAATCCAAAATCAATGGATCGACGGTCTTTTTTGCTGGGTACAAGCACACTGGCGCTTTCACAACTGCTTTTTGGCTGTGGTGGAAACAAGCAAACGCAACTAAAAGTACAGTTATTAAAAGGTTCTATACCTGGTCAGGTGGTGAATCGGTTCCACAAAGGTTTGCAGCAACAGGTGCAGTTAAAGTTTGCTCCAGTTGAGCATATACAGGATTTATTTCACCAATTACAAAATTGGCAGCAGAAGCCAAAGACCAGCGATGAGCAGGGATGGAGACGCTTTATACCTTTTAGGCAAGGTCAAAAAGCCGCTGACGCAGACCTAGTGACATTGGGAGATTACTGGCTACAAGCAGCTATTGAACAGAAATTGATTCAACCACTCCAAGAAATGCAGGGAAACCAATTAAAGCAGTGGTCTACTTTAAATGAAAGGTGGAAACAACTGGTAACGCGCAACGACCAGGGTATTTTGGATACTCAAGGGAAGGTGTGGGGTGCGCCTTACAGGTGGGGTAGTACAGTAATTGTTTATAACCGTGACAAATTGCAAAAATTGGGATGGACACCCAAAGATTGGAGTGATTTGTGGCGAGATGGAATGCAGCAGCGTATTTCTCTACTCAATCAACCACGAGAAGTTATTGGTTTGGTCTTAAAAAAGTTAGGAAAATCTTATAATACAGACAATCTTGACCAAGTACCAGACTTGGAAAAGGAATTACAGATTTTAAACCAACAGGTCAAGTTTTACAGTTCTAATAATTATTTGGAACCTCTAATTATGGAAGACACTTGGCTAGCAGTTGGTTGGTCAAGCGATGTATTGCCTATTTTGGGACGTTATCCGCAGCTTGCCGCAGTTATCCCCCAGTCAGGAACAGCAATTTGGGCGGACTTATGGGTACGTCCCGCAGGGATTACTAAGGATAGTTTATCAGATCAATGGATTGATTTTTGTTGGCAACCAAGCACAGCTAAACAAATTTCGGTGCTGACTAAAACTAATTCGCCAATTTCTACAAATATTGCCGCTTCCGATATCCAAGAACCATTATGGAGTTTGTTAGAGAGCGATCGCAAAGTTTTCGATAAGAGTGAATTTTTACTTCCTTTACCTCCATCAGCAATAAAACAATACGAGTCTTTATTCGCCAAAATGAAAGTTTAATTGGGGATTGGGCATGGGGCATTGGGCATGGGGCATTGGGCATTGGGCATTGGGCATTAATTATTTCTCCCTCATCCTCCTCATCTCCCTCATCTTCCCCAGTCCCCAGTCCCTACAAAGAACGCTATAACCCTATCTTGTTCTTAATAGTGGTTTGGATACTGCATAAAGCTGGACTTATACTAAAGTTGCAAGTGTAGGTTGCCAAGGGTTCTTTTTGATAATTAAATACCCGGACGTTGTAACCAAAATTCCGTGCAGCGCTACCCAAGCGATTTACGAAGTCGTAGCGCTCTATATACTCTAGTAAGCTCCAAATTTGCTGATTTACGATCAAGTCTACTCGTGCAGGTTCTTTGTTAGAAGCTGGATATGCGATCCAATTATCTAATAGCTTTTTTTCAGAGTTTTGTTGTGCCCACCATAAACTGGGAACGGTCAATCGTTCTGGATGAATGGTGGTGGCTGTGATTATATAGTCTTTTGGCTTGGTCAATAAGTCTAATTCTAAAGGCGCACTAGAAGGCGACGGTATTGAGGGGGTTTGCGCTAGTGAGGGTGGGACTAGTAAAGTGGTGAGACTAATAGTTAATAGTAATGAAAATGATGTTTGGCGATGGCACAGCCAACACCTACCGTAGGATGCCCAAAGGGCTGTAGGGCGATCGCACAATTTAGGTATATGCATAACTGATACTAATTCGTAATTCGTAATTCATAATTCGTAATTAGGGCACAATCTAAAGTTTAATGGCAACTATACGAATTCTTCGATAATCTGCTGTCCAAGTTCCTTGTTGATATAGTGTTGGCTTCAGATATTCCTCAACGACGGGAATTATTTGTATTTGTTGCTCAGGTGAAAGTCCGGTTAAGAATGGACTGGCGAACATTTTAATCCAGTTTGCGATGCCAGCTTCTCCTTCTGCTAGAGGAGTTGGGCGAGGAAACAGGATAGCATAAATCACATCAAAGCCTTGATGTTCTAAGAGGCTGGCGTATTCGCCAATGCTGGGATAATACCAAGGATTCTCTACTTGTGCTTGAGGGATACCAATGGACTCTAAAGCACTGTATAAAGCTGTGGCGATCGCCTTTACATTCCCTTTACCACCAAATTCTGCGACAAAACGCCCTCCCGGTTTTAGGGATTGATGGATAGAAGCGATCGCGCTATCTGCTTCTTTTACCCAATGTAGTACAGCGTTGGAAAATACAGCATCTAATGGCTTATCTACTTGAAAGTTTCTAGCATCAGCAACATCAAAGCGAATATGGGGATAGTTTTGTCTTGCCTTCTCAATCATCTCAGATGCATAATCAACTCCCATTACTTCAGCCCCAGCTTGGGCAATTTTTTCTGTGAGTTGTCCAGTACCACAGCCGAGATCCAAAATGGATTCTCCTGGTTGAGGGTTGAGTAATTGCAACAAGTCTTCGCCATATTGCCAAACAAAGGCGTGTTTATCTTCGTAAAGCGAAGTGTCCCAATTATTGCTTGTCGAAATATTATTCATAAACAACTATAGTAGTTTTTAATTGAATATAATAAAGTGTTTTTCTTGTGGTGGTTAGATCCCCGGCTTCTTTAAGAAGTCGGGATCTGTGAATTTCACAAATCAATATGATTGTTATAGCATTAATCACATTGGGTAGAAACCGAAGTTCTTTACTAAGTTGATGAGTCTCAGAATCAATTACACAGTGAGCATTAGTCAAAACAATATCATCAGCAATTAATGTGCCCGTGCAATAATAGCTTTTACCATTAGCTTTGGTGTATTCCACTCGTCCGATCGCTGACCAAGGATAATATCTACTCTTCATAGGTATACGCTTATCTATAGGAATCATATTTGATTTCTGAAAAAATGTACGAGATAATTCGGAGGAATATCTCTGTCTAAGAGCGAACAATGATAGACCAGCATCTACAACCTGCGATACCTTTTCTACGAGACGCTACGCGAACGGTGAGCTTCGCTAAGGCAGAACTACAAGAATTTATAGATAATCGCCCAGATGCCCGTGAGGTGAGAAAAGCGTAAGGCAAGTGAAGCTGGTTTATCAAGGCTACAAGTATGAGGAAATTCAAACAATATTTACTCAATCATCTATTGTGGTAAGAGATTATTTTTCTAAAAAGTTTGTAACTTTGAAATTTGATGTTCCCTCCCAACAGTGATTCAGAAATGCACTTACCTGGGCATCTACTGAATCAGCCGATTCCCTAGATGCATTAAATTGCACTGCCGTTACAATGTATTCAAAGATAATTACAAACTGCTTTTGCGGTGAAATTCTTTCGACTACAATTGTTTCACCTATCTTCGGAATTTGAGGCAGATTTACCACAAACGTCTCAATTTTCGGTTTATCTAATGGATTTTTGAAATTGAAGTATTTACAGTAAACAATAATTTTCACTTAGACAACCACCAATAATAATTCAAAATTCAAAATTCAAAATTCAAAATTTAAGAGTAAATGTAGGGTATGTTACGTTTTACTAACGCACCCTACGTTTATTTCAAAAATCTGAATTGGAAAATTGTGAATATTATAGTAAATTTTTAAAAAATATCTCTTAACTTATTTCCCTTGCCATAGCTGCCGCAATGACTGAAAAACCTTTACAAATCTTTCTTCTAGCCAGACCATAATATAATCAAGCCATTCCAAAAGTTGCTCTAAGGGGTGCTTTTCATAGCCAGTTGAAGTTGCTGTGGTTTCTATCCAGTCTGGCTGCGCCTCAACTGGACTGCTTTGGTGAAACTGCTGTTTCAACATTTCCCCTTTACGACTCTCGCTTTTAGTTTGGGAAATACGGGTTTTAATTTGTTTTACAGAGGCGACTTTTCCAGATATTTTTTGACTTGAGGCGAGATTACTACTTGGTTGTTTTCTTTGTATCAAACCCGATCCAAATTTAGGTTGTTTTACACTCAAATTCTTTTGGGGAAAATGCTTTATTGATAAACTTGGGGCTAAAGCAGGATTTTTTTCTTCAGAAAGTGTAACTGGCTTGTCAGCAATGGTTTCGGTGTCACCAAATAAATCATTCCACGTTAGCCAAGGATCGTTTGTGAAATCCTGGTTCTCTCCTAGAGGGCTTTTGGATAAGGCTTTTCTAAGGCGTGACGAAAAGAGTTTACCTGGCATCTCATTACTAATTGTTGTCTCAAGTGTTTTTCTATTACCAACACCAAAAAAGTAATTAAGCGCCGCCTCAATCAAAGCCTGAAAATTCTGTGAATGAGTTTCTAAAGCATCAGCGTTAGGGGCAATCTCTCCTTTGGCAGCTAATTGATCTTTGCCATAAAGAAATATGTTTAACTGGGTTTGGGCAACTTGGATAACTTCCTGGCTACGTTTTTGCGCTGGGACTAAAGCATTCGATTCCAACTTAGCAACGGCTATATCTAGAAATGCTAATAATCTATCTGTATTAAGTAAATTTTTTGGTATACTCTCGGCTAAAACTGGAATTTTAGCTGGATTTACGTCAGTGAGTTTTGCTAATAATCGGTCAATTTGTGGTAATAACTGCGTTTCTTTTTTAGCTATAATCAAACGCCAACATTGCCAGTAATTAGCAACTTCGTTAATAATTCGGTCTTCTAATTTTGCCTGTTGTTCCGGTGTTAAGATATCTAAAATTTCATTGTCGGCAGTAACAAGTACTAAATTTCGATTCATCAAATTTGTGGCAATTCCTTGCACTATTGGAAGACGCTGTTGAAGGGCATTGTCTAATTGTGAAGGGTTGAGACTGAGAGCTTGATTAGCCGTAATATTTGATGATTGAGTAAGATTAGAGTTCTTTTCAACGAATTTCAGCCGAAAAACTCCCAATAAAGCCAAGGGATTGAAATGTTCAGATGCTTTCGTAGGAGTGGAGGCGGGTTCATCTGGTGACAGGTAATTGACTGCCTCTAGTACATTTTGAATGGGACTATCAGCATTGGGTAGAGTTTCAGGCTGGAAATCGGTATCATTTGGTTGTAACTTTAATCTAGTTTGTGGTTCTCTAGTATGTAGCGTTTTCCCAGATGATTCAGATGACTGAAACAGTAGATACACTGGGTAAAGTAGTACCTCGACACCCCACTTAGTGGCGACTTGCAAATGCCGAAAGGTATGTTCCCACTGTTGTGTCACCCGCCGAGATTGCTGGTGGACAAAGTTAAATAGTCTGCTTTGATAACGACCAGAGGAACCAGAAGACATAGTAGTAATTTTTTAGTTCAAGTCTTGTTAAGTTGTGAGACTCGCGCCAAACAATAAAAACGACCAACACCTCATCTTAGCGAATATATGACCCCGACTGTCTCTCAATCCCAGACCAAACTTATCTCACAAACAATTGAGCAACTGCGCTCTTTTTGTCAAGTTAATATCCAGTCTACGTGGCTGTATCAGGAATCTGACTTAGTTATTACTGATGTTGTAGCTGCTGATTTGTCTGATTGGCAACCTGCCCAGTTGAATGCTAAAGAACATATTGCTTGGACGGGCGGGAAAAAAGTGCTATGGCTAGTGCAAAGATTGGTGGTTCCCCAAGATTTACACGGTTATCTCTTAGCTGGGTTATCTTTGCGGCTGGCGCTGGTTTGGTGGGCGGATTCTGCTGAGATTTATGTAAATGGCGAGTTAGTGCTGGAGGGTGATTTATTTGATTGTTCGCCGAGAGTGCTTCTGTGTCAGGGGGTGACGCCAGGGGAAGAATTCACTGTGGCTTTGCGCTTAGTGAGTCCGGGACATTGTGATGGTGCTTTAGTGCGATCGCTCCTAGTTTATGAGTCTTATGTTGATAATAATCCCGATCCGGGTTTTGTGGCTGATGAGTTAGCTGTGGTGCAACTTTATTTGGAAAAATTTGCGCCGGAGAAGTTGGATGTTTTGGCGGCGATGGTGGGGGAAGTTACCAACCGCAGAGGCGCAGAGGACGCCAAGGAAGAGTTAGTAAGATCGTTTTTGTCTCTACGTCAAAACCTAATTCAATCCGACATCTTAGCCCCCCTTTTCAAGGGGGGTTGGGGGGATCAAAAATCTAAAATTTTCCTGTTGGGTCATGCTCACTTAGATTTAGCATGGTTATGGCCTGTAAGTGAAACTTGGAATGCGGCGCAAAATACTTTTGAGTCGGTTTTGAAGTTGCAAGCAGATTTTCCTGAGTTAATTTTCTGTCATTCAAGTCCGGCACTTTATGCTTGGATTGAAGAACATCGCCCGGATTTATTTAGGGCAATTCAAGCACAGGTAGCCGCCGGACGTTGGGAAGTTGTCGGCGGAATGTGGGTGGAACCAGAACTCAACATAATTGCTGGTGAATCAATAGTGCGTCAGTTATTGTATGGTCAGCGCTATATCCAGGAGAAATTTGGCAAGTTCTCAACTGTGGAATGGGTTCCAGATTCTTTTGGTTTTTGTGCAACTTTACCGCAGTTTTTCGCTAATGCTGGAATTGAGTATTTTGTGACGCAGAAGTTGCGGTGGAATGATACTACTAAATTTGATTATGGGGCTTTTTGGTGGCGATCGCCTGATGGCAGCGAAGTCTTTAGTTTGATGTCTGCACCCATCGGTGAAGCTATAGACCCAGTTAAAATGGCAACTTATGCTCTTGAGTGGCAAACCCAAACTAGTTTACCAGAATCCCTCTGGCTTCCCGGTGTCGGCGACCACGGCGGCGGCCCCACCCGTGATATGTTAGAAACCGCCCAACGCTGGCAAAAGTCACCTTTGTTCCCAGACTTAGAATTTACGACGCCTGAAAAGTATTTACAGCAAGTTGTAGAGACGCGATTCATCGCGTCTGTTAATAATTATGATTCTTCCCCTGCTTCCCCATCCCCTTCATTCCCTACTTGGAATGACGAACTATACTTAGAATTTCATCGCGGTTGCTACACTACCCACGGAGATCAAAAACGCTGGAATCGTCGTTGTGAAAATTTATTATATCAAGCTGAACTATTTGCTACCTTGGCAACTGTAAGCTGTGGTGTGACATATCCAAAAGCAGAAATTGAAGCAGCTTGGAAACAAGTGTTATTTCAACAATTTCACGATATTTTACCTGGTTCTTCAATTACCCAAGTTTACACAGATGCGTTGCCTCAATGGCAGCAAGTGGAACAAATGGGAACAAAAATATTACAGGAATCACTTTTAGCGATCGCATCTCACATTACCCTATCAGAACCACCAAAACCCGATAGTCTGCCTATTTTTGTTTTCAATTCTCTCAATTGGCAACGTTCTGAGGTAATCTCTGTAGCCTTGCCCACGCCACCAACAACTAACCAAGAATGGCAGATTTACGATGCTTCTGGAAACCAGCTTGTCTCCCAATTATCTGAACCATCAACTTTACTATTTCTCGCCACGGAAATTCCACCCGTCGGCTACCGGATATTTTGGCTTTCCCCTTCACTCTCCAATCCAGACGAGATGAATCGCGTTTCTCCCTCATCTCCCGCACTCTTCCCAGACTGGATTTTAGAAAATGAATTCTTGCGAGTTGTTATAGATCCCGACACCGGAGATTTATCAAGTGTTTTTGACAAAACTTATCAGCGAGAAGTTTTAAGTGGGGCGGGGAATCAACTGCAAGCTTTTAAAGACAGTGGGCAATATTGGGATGCTTGGAATATAGACCCCAATTATGCTCAACATCCCTTACCCTCAACAAATCTTCAATTTATTCAGTGGTTAGAACAAGGCCCAGTGCAAAGTCGTGTGCGCGTGGTGCGTCAGTTGGGTGAATCGGAATTTTGCCAAGACTATATTCTGCAAGCTGGTTCACCTCTGCTGAACATTGCTACAACTGTCAATTGGCAAGAAAATCATGTCTTAGTGAAAGCTGCTTTTCCTCTAAATATTGAAGCCGACTTTGCTACTTATGAAATTCCCTGTGGCGCGATTCGCCGCCCAACTAAACCGCAAACCCCCGCAGAACAAGCAAAATGGGAAGTTCCTGCTTTGCGTTGGGCTGATTTAACAGCAGAAGAAACACAGACAAATACTGCAATCCCAAATCGTTATGGTGTCAGTTTGCTCAATGATTGTAAATACGGTTATGACAGCAAACCAAATCAACTCCGCCTAACACTGCTACGCAGTTCTAATTGGCCAGACTCAAAAGCTGACCGAGGTTTTCACGAGTTCAAATATACCTTGTATCCTCATGCTAATAGTTGGGAATCAGCCCACACAGTACGGCGTGGCTATGAATTGAATATACCGTTGCAAGTGATATTCAATCGGCCACTGGCTAAACCCTCCGCTATCGGCACTATTGAAGGAGTAAGTTTCCTAGATTTATCAGCTGAAAATTTAATCTTAATGGCCTTGAAGCCATCTGAAGACGATCCACAGCAATTAATTCTGCGATGTTATGAATCTCACGGAGAAACAGCCGAGTTATCTTTGCAAAGTGATTTAGGGTTAAATCTTGGAAATACAGTAGATTTATTAGAGCGCTCCGCCAGTAGTGAATTTTCATCTCAGCAACAAAATTTGATGATACAACCTTGGAAAATCGCCAATTTTAAGGTGATATCAGCGATTAATCCCAGTCTGAAGTGAGCCACCATAGTTAATGTTTAGTGGTTAATAGAACAACTACTAACGTGGCAAGGCTAAATTTGTGCATTAGCAAACTCTTGTGGGATGGGTTTCTAGCCCGTCCTAATTAGCGGGCAAGATGCCCGCCCCACAAGAAAATTTATTGCAACATTTTAGTCTTGTCACGCCATTACTAACCATTAGACATCTGGTGAACTAAATATGTGTTATCCGAAATATTTAGTAGGCAAAATTCATGTAGCTGGAGGCTTCCTATAGCACTTTCTGCAAGCAAGCTACGCGTAGCCTTTCCGTTAGGAGAAGGGTATTATGCCTACGTCATTTTCACTTCTATCTCTAATAGCGTCGGCGGATAATCTGATATCGTCCGTAGGGCTGCCGTCGTTCAATAATCTGGCGTTGTCCAAAGCCCTGCCGTCGTTGGATTATCTGCCGTCTTCCGTAGGGCTGCCATCGTTGGATTCTCTGGTATCGTCCGTAGGGCTGCCGTCCTCGGATTCTCTGGTATCGTCCATAGGGCTGCCGTCCGCGGATTCTCTGCCGTCCTCGGATTCTCTGGTATCGTCTTGACGACCGTTGAGCAATCAAAAGCTCTCCGGTTTTATTTCCAACCAGGTTAGCATCTGGTGCAACGCTCTGTTCATTCAGAGTATTACTTAGAGAAATATCTTTCGCTTCAGCTAATGAGGGCGGAGACACAAAGGCAAATAGCAATACTGCTATTGAAGATAACTTCCTGAAACCTTTCATGTTTTTGCTTCTCTAAACTTTCGGTAATAACTTTATTAAAACACTTTAAAGTCTGGAAGTTACCGATCGCGCACTTTTTTAAAGTTAATTTAGGATGAAATTCAATATTGCAATTTCACTCTTTTGTATAATTGCAATTTTTATAATTTTGTGTATATAAATAGTTAGTATTTAACAGGATGTAATTTTTTTCACCACACAGATAAAGTATACAGTTATTAATTAAACAAACTATATTTTTGATTGTAATTTGAGTTCAAAAGCCTTGCTGGGCAAGGGAAATATATTCCAAAATTTTGATTTATAAAAACTTTAGATCGGATTTATCTCCATTCCACAAGATGTATCAAAACTGTATCAAATACAAACAATAACTGCTAAATATTCTTAGCGGAAGCTGTAAATAACGATCTGTCACTGGGTTTTTAGCTTCAGACAACTATCTTGTTAAGTGCTGCGTTTTTCCTAAAGAGGCTGCCGCAACGACTACGCTCAGTGACCACTTGCTTTCTGCCTCCTGTCTGATTGTTGAGCGTAGTCGAAACACTGCCTTACACGTCCTTTAAGGATATCTTCTGCTACCTCCACCCACTACACCAATTTTGTGGCGATAGGAGAGTTCAGCGCCGAACCAACCAGAAGCACTGGTTAGCGTACCGACAACAAGCGAGATTAACAGTCCCCAAGGTAGTATTCGGGATTCAGCGTCACCTAAACGTAGGAGAAAGTTAACGAGTGATAAAACTAATATAGAAACGTTAAGTATCAAATGCGTCCAACCGGCGGTGCGCTTGCGGACGCGTTCAATTTTCACAAAGTCGCTCAGACCGATCGCAGATGCAAGAACGCCTCCAGCTAGTCCAAGTCCGATTAACCATAGCGAAGCCCTAGCCCAAAAGAAATCGCCAGTTAACCAGTAACCAATGTCACTACCCAAAGCGGCGGCTAAAAAGGCTATGGGAAAGATCACGCTCAAGGGGTGTAGGGGATGTCCGGCGATCGCAACTGTACTGGGTACACCGGTATCACGATACTCACTGTCGTTACTTTCAATAACTGGTGGAATATTTGGAAAAGGTGTTGAACCTGTTTGCGTTGTTTCTGTAGTTTCCATTATTAGTATCCTGAATTTATGAACCTTGCTTTACTATTTTAAGCTGAAGGAATTTTTTCAACATAAGCTTCAGCCTGTAATATTAGTTTACCTACTTCTACTTTTAGTTGGTTGACTTGCAAACTTATGCCGTCTAAATCAAAGTTACTTAGATTCAAAATTTCGCTAGTTTGATCGATCAAAGCTTTGGTCAACTCTGGCGATATTTCCTCACTTTCGCCATACTCGACATTTTCCAAAGCAACACTTTTTCCATTGCTGCTAATCCTGGGGACTGCGGAAAAAGCAACTTGCTGATTTTCCCCAGTTTCTACTAATTTTATGCTGGCATTTAGTGCTACTTTTCCATCACCCGGTAATCGAAAATCTACATTTTGAGGTTCAATTGTTTTTAGTTGTCCGTTAATATGTATTTTCTGACTTTGCAGTTGCGATCGCACATATTCGGAGTTGAAAGCACGATTAATATCAGCTTCGGTTAACACAACCTGTGCATTAGCTTCTGTCGGTTTAGTTAGTTCAATTTTACCAAAAGCCACACTTAGAGGATTAATGGCAACATTAGTCATTTTCATATCCAATTCCTCCATACGGAGGTCTTTCTGCATAACTAAACCTTCACCTGCAATCGTGACTTCATCCACCTCTCCCTGAACCAGTTTCAGCGGGTCTGTTTTGATGTCTACATCTAAATTTTCTACTTCATCTAATTGACTAGATAATCCTATTTCTGCCGCTTTATTGAGAGCTTGCTCTCCTAATCCAGGATTGTCTGGCATTATGTAAATTAACTCCTAGTTAAAAGCACATCCTTGAGTAAATTTAATAAACTAACAGCAGAGTTTTATCTATCTGTCGATGGAATATAGATTTAAATGTTATCTATCTAATTTGAAATTTAAATTTTACTTATATACTACTTTTATCCTTTACTGCCTCTGCACTTGGAGCGATTTGTTATAAAATTGACACAAACCCAATATTTCAGTTGAGTTATTCTGACTGCTAAAACTTTTTTATTTATACAATGCTCTCAGAACGTTTTACCGCAGCCCTTATCTACGCCACCCAACTACACGCTAACCAAGTTCGTAAAGGTTCAGGTGTCCCTTATGTTGCCCATTTATTAGGTGTTACCAGTATTGCTTTAGAATACGGGGCAAATGAAGATGAAGCGATCGCAGCTCTGTTACACGATGCGATCGAAGATCAAGGTGGCGCTGCAACACGAGAAGAAATTCGCCGTCGCTTTGGTGACAATGTAACGGCAATTGTAGATGGTTGTACTGACGCTGATACAACTCCAAAACCCCCTTGGCGACAGCGTAAGGAGGCATACATTGCTCATATTCCTACAGCTTCCCCATCAGTACTGCTGGTGTCATCCGCTGATAAACTTTACAATGCCCAATCTATTCTCAAAGATTATCGCATTTTGGGCGAATCACTTTGGGAACGTTTTCATGGGCGTAAAGAAGGTACTCTTTGGTATTATCGGGCGCTTTTAGAGGCTTTTAAAAAAACTGAAAGCACTGTAATAATTGAGGAGTTAGAACGGGTGATTTCGGAAATTGAAGTCTTAGCATCTACATAAAAAATTTATTTATTCAGAAGTAGATAAAAGATTTATTAGAACTAAACAAACGGATTTTTTACAAACACGATATAGTCATGTTTCTCAGGAATAAATTTTGGCTTTTAGGTTCTCTCTCTAGATAAAAAACCTTTCTCTCGGTAGATAGGTGTACTGATATTATTATGACTGGTATGTTACCAATATGACGATAGTAAGACAAAACACCCTAAATCCAACTGTAAATCCTTCAGTAAATCCTCCAGAAAACTTGCCAGAAAAGTATGCAGAAGCAGAGCGGATGCGTGATGTTCTGCTCTTACTGCAAAACTTGATTAACAGTGAAGAAGCCACTGTAAAATTAATTCTGGATTGTCTTTATGATGTTGGTTCAGTCAATTTGATTAATCAAAAGCTTCGCCTGAAACCCTTAAACAGGGTGATGAAATTAATTGCCCGAATGTCTAAACCAGTTTTTAGAATCATAGCTTTAAATTGGTTTAAAAAGAACTGTCCGCAACTGATTACTAATTGGCTACACACGCAAGTCTCGTTTGAAAATCTCCAAAAGACACCCGAACAAGTAGCTATTGAAGTTGTACAACTAGAACCATATTCCATCCCACAAAGAGAAAGCCTGAGTCAAGAGATAAAAAATCTGCGCTATCAGGTTAGATGGCTAGCTGGAATTTCAATAATTGCGATCGCTGTTTTAGTAATAAAAGCCACTTGGTTAAACTGAAACCGATGAATTATGAATATCATGCCTCTGCCCAAACCGATCTTAGAGGACATAGAAATACACCTACTCTTGGAAGGTGTGTATCAATATTACGGTTATGACTTTCGCAATTATGCTCTTTCATCACTCAAGCGCCGTATTCAGGGCTTCATGCAATTAGAAGGGGTAGCAAATATTTCTGCATTGCAAGAGCGATTACTACATAATCGCGCTTATTTAGAAAGATTTTTGCTGGCTCTGACGGTGAATGTCACATCAATGTTTCGCGATCCCAGCTTTTATAATACCTTCAGAAATCAGGTTATTCCCTTCTTACAAACCTATCCGTTTATTCGGATCTGGCACGCTGGATGTTCAACTGGTGAAGAAGTCTATTCAATGGCAATTTTATTGCAAGAAGAAGGACTTTATCACCGTTGCCGGATATATGCCACTGATACGAATGAGAAGGTATTACAAAATGCCAAAAGTGGGATTTTCTCGCTAAAAATGATGCAGGAATATACTCATCTATATCTAAAAGCAGGCGGCAAGAAATCTTTCTCAGAATATTATACAGCAGCTTATGACAATGCTATTTTTCGAGCGTCCCTAAGAGAAAATGTTGTTTTTGCCCAGCACAATTTAGCCACTGATAGTTCTTTTAATGAGTTTAATGTGATTCTTTGTCGTAATGTCCTCATATATTTTAATCAGGCACTTCAAAAACGCGTACACGAACTGTTTTATAATAGCCTTTGCACCTTTGGCATCTTGGGTTTAGGAAGACAAGAATCTATCAGATTCACCTCTTATGAGCCTTACTATGAAGAGTTAGTCAAGGGAGAGAAAATATATAGGAAAATAGCAGGTAAGTGAAAAGAATGCTTTAAATGGATAATTGAATTATAAATTATGAATTATCCTAAAATAACTAATAACCAATACCCCGAAAATTAGGAATAAAATTGCGCTCGTTGTCAAAAGACAGTCTGTCAAACATTTTTTATTGTGTTCAGAAGATAGATTTAACGCTGTCTTAAGGTAAATTACACATTAAAGTATTTAAGGAGATTGTCGATGCAACTTCTCGAATGTCCTCATGTTGCAGTCATTGCTGGAGAAAATGCGGTTCATGTTTCTCAACTACCTTCTATATGGCAAGACATTGCTAGAGGAACCACGAGTGTCGGACTTTCCCAGCCCCAAAGCTATGTTGAGATGGCACAGCTATTTTTGTATAAATTAGAACGTGGTGATGTTGATTTATTTAGCGATCGCCCCCAACTAGCTCACCTAATACCATCATTTTCTCAGCTATTTGCACAACTAGCATGGGAAACCTTAGAGTTTTTTGGACAAGACTTTCTCAAACACAGCTATCCGAACTTTGCAGAAATTCTCCGTGATGTGGAGTCAAAAGGAATCGATTACGCTGATGAAGTAAAAGTGGCTCGCATCGGCATAGATTTATTTAATGAATTTGGTTATGAACTACCAGCAAGTTTTTATCACGTGCATTTAGCCCCAATTTACCGCGATCATGTTTTTGAAGAACGTGCTTTGCGATTCGATAAACGTGATATTGAGCATAAACGTGCTTGGGATGCCATACTCCATGCAGGTAAGGTATTTGCTATTCAAATGAAGGTGCAAAGTATTGCCTCCAAATACGGTTTTACTTATCAGCATGGCTGCGGTTGCAACTCTCATCTATCTTCTATTGATGTATCTCGTGGCGCGTTTGAATATGAATTGAGTTTCGACAAGCGTCAGCGATGGATTCGCAGTTTCATCTGGACTGCTTGGTATGAGTATGCCTTCTTTGCGATCGTACCTAATACGAGTTATTTGGTTTAATATCATGTCCGCCAAATTACCCATAATAAAAGAACCCCACCCCCAACCCCTCCCCGCAGGCGGGGAGGGGAGACAAAGCATCGCTTTGGCGGGGTGGGGAACTCCTGGTTTAATAAGCAATCAAGCGGACATGACATAACAGAAAGAATTCAGGAGTGAGGAGTCAGAATTCAGAATTGAATTCTGTACGTCTGGTAGAAAGCGTCTCCGGCTCTGCTCCTGAATTCTTCTTCAAGAAATCGCCTCAAAAACCATTTGCGGAATCAACACTTCATCTTGTAATTGTCCAACACCTAAAAAGCGAGTCTCTTCTTCATAAACTCGCACGATTCCATTAACTTCAGAATTTAGAAAAACTCGCTGACCTTGACACCATTTTTGAGCAGATATTGCTGGTAAAGTCACAGACAACAAATGTTGTAACGCTGCATCAGGGGCAAGAGGTTGAAATGTCCCCCCTTGCAATTTAGCTTCTAAGTCGGAAAAAGTGAGACTATTTGTTAAATCGAAACCACTGCTTTGAGTACGGAGCAAAGCCGCAAGTGTGCCACCAGTTTCTAAGATTGCACCTAAGTCACGAGCGATCGCTCTAATATATGTACCAGAACCACAGGCGATCGCCACATCCAATTCGGGAAAATCTCCTTCTCTCCAGTCCAAAATATCTATCTGAAAAATTTCCACTGTTCGCACTGGAACTTCCACCATTTTTCCTTGGCGTGCTAAGTCATAAAGACGTTTCCCATCCACTTGAATTGCACTATAATTCGGTGGGATTTGCTCAATCTTGCCTTCAAATTGTGCCAGTGCAGTTTTCACCTCTGCCAAACTCAATCCAGCACAAGCTTGAGAACTAATGATTTCACCTTCTAAATCATCGGTTGTAGTCCGCACACCCAGACGAATTGTAGCCTTGTAAGCTTTGTTTTCTGGGAGATATTGCAATAATCTTGTGGCTTTACCAAGTGCGATCGGTAAAACTCCTGTAGCAGCTGGATCTAAGGTTCCTGCATGTCCTACACGTTTGAGGCGCAACAACTTTCGCACCCGCGCTACACAATCGTGGGAAGTCCAGTCAAATGGTTTGTTTAAATTGAGAAAACCTTGAAATAACAACACAAAATCATTAGTTACAGCTTCTAAAATTTTGCATTAAATTGGCAAAATATATATAAATTTATTTGCTCTGAAACCATGAAATGTGGAATGAGCGTATCTTTCTCCCCTGCTCCCCTGCCCCCTGCTCAAGAGCCTTTTGGTCACTGGGTACTACCAAAACAGTAAAAGGAAAATAATGTCAGCATTTCAGTTTCTCTTGCTCGAAGCCAATCTAACCGATGCAGAAGTCGTGCAAGCCACGCTGATCGAGGGCGGTATTAACTGTGAACTGTTGCGGGTAGAGACTCGCGCTGCTTTTATTAGGGCACTGGAGAGCAAGGCTATCGACCTGATTTTGGCAGACTATGCCTTGTCTAATTATGAGGAAATTGCGGCACTAACGATCGCCCGTCGCCTACGTCCTGAGATACCGTTTATTTTCATCTCTGGCAGTATGGGCGAAGAATTGGCGATTGAAGCTATCAAGCAAGGCGCGACAGATTATGTACTCAAGCAACGCTTAGGGCGGTTAGTGCCATCTGTACAACGAGCATTGCAGGAAGCCCAAGAACTTGACAAAGATATTACCAAGCGTAAACAAGCTTTATCAGCCATTGAGTCAGACCTGAAAGATACGCAACTACTGCACGAACTGAGCGCGAGGCTTGTAACCGAAGGCGACATTGAGACGCTTTACCAGGAAATTATAGCTGCCGCGATCGCTTTGACGCGGGCGGATGCGGGAACGATCCAAATTCTGGATGAAGCGACGCAGGAGCTAGTCATGCTTGCCAATCAAGGCGTGGGGCAAAAGCTGACTGAGCATTTCTATCGCGTTGATGCCAGTTCCAATACATCCTGTGGTAGAGCATTAGTAACGGGCGATCGCACCTTCGTTGATTTCGATGTGCCAGAGAGCGAAGACCCGGATGGCTCGATGCGAATGCACCGTGAGGCGGGGTATCTCTCGGCACAGTCCACACCGCTAATTACCCGTTCGGGCAAAGCAATCGGCATGGTTTCAACCCATTGGCGCAAACACCATCGACCGAGCGATCGCGAACTGCGCTTTCTCGATTTACTCGTCCGCCAAGCCGCTGATTTGATTGAGCAACGGCAAGGCGAAGCTGCATTGCGTGAATCAGAAGCCCGGATGCAGCTTATCACCAACCTCGTCCCCGACCTGCTCTGGGATAGTGAACCCAACGGATTTACCAACTGGTATAACCAGCAGTGGCTGGAATATACGGGGCAAACCTTTGAGCAGGCGATCGGCTGGGGCTGGGTAGATACGATTCATCTGGACGATCGCGAAGGATCTGCCCAGCGTTACCGAGAAGCGACCGAACAGGGCGTACGGCTACGACAGGAACACCGCATTCGCCGCTACGATGGAGAGTACCGCTGGTTCGTTGTCAATGCGTTTCCGCTCAAGGATGAGAGCGGCAAGGTCATCAAGATGTACGGCGCGGCGACCGATATTCACGAAGCGCGTGTCGCGATGGAAGCCCTGCGTGAGTCGGAAGCAAAATATCGATCGCTCTTTCAATCAATGGATCAGGGCTACGCAGTCGTCGAAGTTCTGGCAGACGACAACGGCGAATGGAACGACTTTCTCTTTTTGGAAGTGAACCCTGCATTTGAGCAACAAACGGCAGTGAGCAATGCAGTTGGACGCAAAGCCACCGAGATTTTGGGAACGCCAAACCCCGCCTGGGCGAAAATTTATGGTCGAGTCGCCCAAACAGGGGAACCTGTGCGCGTTGAGGAGAAGGAAAAAACGCTCGATCGGGTCTTTGATCTCTACGCCTTCCGTTTGGGTGAAGCCGAAAGCCGTTGTGTAGCGGTTCTGTTTACCGACATTACAGAACGCGTGGGCGTCGAAGACGAACGCAAACGGCACGATGCAAATCTCGCCTTTTTAGCCGAAGTCAGCCAAGACCTTGCGCGTCTGACGGACATTGACGAGACGATGAATGCGCTGGGCGAAAAAATCGGCAGACATTTCGGGCTGTCAGCCTGCGCCTTTGCCGAACTTTATGGGTCGGCTGGAATTGCAGTCATCGACTACAACTGGCATCGCAGCGACGTGCCGAGCCTGCGTGGCACGTATCGTATGCAAGAGTTTTTAACACCCGAAGTTATGCAACTTTGTCTCGCAGGAGTTGATATCGTCATCCGCGACGTGTTCGACGACCCCCTGACCGATGGCGAGCAGTTTGCGACTCTGAATATCGGCTCTTTCCTCAGCATCCCGCTTATACGCAATGGCGAGTGGCAATTCCTGCTCGTCATCTATCGTAGCGAACCCCATGACTGGCGCGACGACGAAATCGAACTGACCCGCGAACTCGCCAACCGCATCTGGACGCGGCTTGAACGCGCTCGCGCCGAAGTAGGGTTGCGCCAATCAGAAGAAAAATATCGGCTGCTGTTCAATTCGATCAACGAAGGTTACGCCCTCTGCGAACTGCTGTATGACGACGATGAAAAGGCGATCGACTGGAAAATTTTGCAGGTCAACCCAGCGTTCGAGTCCCTAACCGGACTGCGCGATGTCGCAGGTAAAAACGCCACTCAACTGAATCAACCGTTGAATCAGAACTGGCTGCAAACCTTTGGCACGGTGGCTCAAACAGGCGAATCGACCCGGTTTGAACACTACATCGACAGTGTAGATTGCTGGTTCGATATTTTGGTGTCGCGCATCGACGAAGATAAACACCACATTGTCGTCGTATTCAACAACATTACCGATCGCAAACAGGCACAAGCCGATCAAATTCGCCTGATTCAGGAACAAGCTGCCCTTCAACAAGAACGTCAACGCGCCGAATCTCTGGCAGAACTCGATCGCGCCAAAACCCTCTTCTTTAGCAACGTCAGCCACGAATTTCGCACACCGCTAACGTTGATACTCGCTCCCCTGCAAGATGCCTTGAGCGATTCGGTAAATCCCCTAACTTCTTCACAACGGGAACAGCTAGAACTAGCACATCGCAATAGCTTGCGTTTGCTGAAACTGGTCAATACCCTGCTCGACTTCTCCCGCATCGAAGCCGATCGCCTGAAGGCAAACTACGAACCCACCGACTTATCTACCTACACGGCGGAACTGGCAAGTGTTTTCCGCTCGGCGATTGAGAATGCCAATTTACAGTTAGTCGTCGATTGTCCTCCCCTGCCCGATCCCATTTACGTCGATCGAGAAATGTGGGAAAAAATTGTGCTAAACCTGCTCTCCAATGCCTTGAAATTTACCTTCGAGGGTATGATTTCTGTCTCGCTCAAACCCAAAGCAAACACAGTTGAATTGATAGTCAGCGACACAGGCGTAGGTATTTCCGCTTCCGAACTGCCTCACCTCTTTGAGAGGTTCTATCAAGTCAAAGGCACGAAGGGGCGCAGCTATGAAGGCTCAGGCATTGGCTTATCTCTGGTGCAGGAACTCGTCAAGCGGTACGGCGGCGCGATCGCGGTTACGAGCGCAGTAGACCAAGGCACAACCTTCACCGTCACCATCCCCACCGGAATCGCCCATCTACCCGCCGACCAAATTTGGCTTGCCTCTACACTGGCATCGTCGGCTGTAACTGCAAACGCTTTTGTTGAAGAAGCCTTACGTTGGCTACCTGAAGAAAGCACAGAATTTCAACTTCAAAGCTTGGCTGACTTTTCACGGGATCTGGAAAACCCCTCTCCAAACCTCTCCCCTACAAGGAGAGAGGCTTTGACTTCTCCCCCTTCCCTTGTAGGGAAGGGGGCTGGGGGGTTAGGTTTTCCGTTGGTTTTTCCACATGACGTGAAAACTCAGCAAAGCTCTGAGGTTCAAGCACAAAGCTCTGAGGTTCAAGCACAAAGCTTGGAGGTTCAAGCTCAAAGCTCAGAGGTTCACGCTCAAAGCTCGGAGGTTCAAGCACAAAGCTCGGAGGTTCAAGCACAAAGCTCTGAGGTTCAAGCACAAAGCTCTGAGGTTCAAGCTCAAAGCTTGGAGGTTCAAGCTCAAAGCTCCAAGAGGGCGCGTATTCTCCTAGTGGATGACAACGCCGACATGCGCGGCTATCTCAGGCGGTTGTTAAACCAGTACTACGAGGTAGAAGCTGTAAATGATGGGTTAGCCGCAATGACTGCGATCCGGCGTGGTGGAGATGTCATCTATGACTTGGTGTTAGCAGATGTGATGATGCCTAGAATGGATGGATTTGAGTTACTGCGATCGCTACGGGCTTCACCAAATACCCAGACAATCCCGATTATTTTGCTCTCTGCTCGTGCTGGCGAAAAATCACGGGTGGAGGGTTTAGAAACTGGCGCAGATGACTACTTAATTAAACCTTTCTCGGCACGGGAATTGTTAGCGCGAGTCAATGCCAACCTCCAATTAGCACAACTGCGACGCGAAGCAGTCTACCGCGAACAGGTAATGCAAGCGGTACAAACGCTCAATGAACGCTTGGAGCAACAGGTGAAAGCGCGGACTGCTCAACTAGAAGCCATCAACCAAGAACTGGAGGCGTTCTCTTCCTCAATATCCCACGACTTACGAACGCCGCTACGCTACATCAGCAGCTTTGCCGAACGATTGCAAGGCAAGCTCAATGCAACCCTCGTTGATGCATCCAGTTTGCAAAGTCTCAACATTATCACCAAATCTGCTCTTGAGGCAGAAAAAATGGTAGACGACCTGCTGGAATTTTCTCGCCTGGGGCAGACAGAAATTCATTTGACTACTGTTAATATCAGTCAATTGGTGCAGCAGGTGCGAGAACAATTGCAGCCGGAACTAATCGGGCGATCGCTCCACTGGGAAATCGAGCCATTGGCAACGGTAGAGGCTGACCCAGTACTGCTGCGGTTAGTACTGCAAAACTTGCTGTCGAATGCCGTCAAGTACACGCGCAATAACACCGAAGCCGCCATCAAAATTGGTAGGATTGAACAGGAGCAAGAAGTGATTTTCTTTGTCAGAGATAATGGTGCAGGGTTCGACATGAAATACTGCGATCGACTATTTAGCATATTTCAACGGCTGCATCCCCAGGAAGAGTTTTCTGGCACGGGAGTCGGGCTTGCCACTGTCCGGCGGATCGTTCATCGACATGGCGGACGCATCTGGGCAGAAGGCGCAATCAACCAGGGCGCAACGTTCTACTTTTCGCTCCCGAAACATGAGGCATTATGACCGAATAATTACTAATTCGTAATTCGTAATTCGTAATTAAAGAAGCGTACAAGCCCCTTGATTTATCTAATGGAGAAGTAAAATGCATAGTATCAATATTTCAAGCCCCCGACAAAGCCCGTGGTGTAACAATTACGAATTACGAATTATCAATTACGAATTATGTTGACAGCACTGCGCTTTCTTTTGCTGGAAGACAATCCCCTTGATGCAGAGGTGATACATATCACCCTGACCGATGGCGGTGCTAATTTTGAACTGCTCCGGGTAGAAACTCGCGCTGAATTTGTGAAGGCATTAGAAAGCAATGCGTTTGACTTGATTTTGGCAGACTATGCCTTGCCTGGTTTTGATGGCATTTCCGCCTTGAAAATTGCCCAAAACCTCTGTCCTGACACGCCCTTTATTTTCGTCTCTGGCAGTATGGGGGAAGAATTGGCGATTGAAGCGTTGAAACTGGGAGCTACCGACTATGTGCTAAAGCGCAACTTACGGCGGTTGGTTCCTTGTGTCCAACGAGCGCTGCGAGAAGCCCAAGAAAAGCGCGATCGCCAACTTGCCAAAGCAGCACTGCACCAAAGCGAAGCCCGCCTGCGTCAAGTTGCGGCCAAACTGCCTCATGGCGCTGTGTTCATTGTGGATCGAGATTTGCGCTACCAGCTGGCAGAAGGCGAAGCGCTGGAGTGGGTCGGTATGACTACTGAAAACTTTGTCGGCAAAACACTCTGGGAAGCCCTCGAACCCGCCCTAGCAGCCAGCTACGAACCCTACTACCACCAAGCTCTTAATGGCGAATCATTTACCTTAGAACACAACAGCCACGATCGCTACTATATCTCTCATGGCACACCCTTACGCAACGCTCGCGGTGAAGTTGATGCTGTGCTGGCAATGTCCTACGACATTACCGCTCGCAAACAAATCGAAATTGCCCTCAAACAAAGTGAAGCTCGCTTTCGGTTAATGGTGGCAAGTGCAAAAGAATATGCCATTTTAACCCTTGATTCCAACGCTGCGATCACGAGTTGGAGTGCTGGTGCCGAAAACTTATTGAAGTATTCAGAAGCAGAAATTATTGGCTGTGACAGTCGCTGCCTTTACACCCCCGAAGACAACGCCCAAAACCGCGCTGGAAGGGAATTGCAGACCGCCCAAACTCAAGGACAGGCAGAAAACGAGTGCTGGCATGTCCGAAAAGACGGTAGCCGCTTTTGGGGTAGTGGCTTGGTGATGCCCTTACGCGATGAAGCCGACGACGTGCAAGGATTTATCAAAATCATGCGCGATGTCACCTCACAGCGGCAAGCCGATGAACGCTTGCAGTTGCTCTATGAGATTACCAGCAATTTACTTGCGGTTGAGCAACCGATGACGCTGATGCACAATTTATTTAGCAAACTCTCACCCCCGCTAGGGTTGGACTATTACTACAGCTACATCGTCGAGTCAAAAGACAATCGCCCCAGACTGCATTTGCAAAACTATGAGGGCATTAGTCAAGAGATGGCAGAGACGATCGAGTGGCTTGAGTTCGGTGAAGACCTTTGTGGATGGGTAGCTCAAGAACGACAGCAACTCGTTCTCGATCGCGCCCAAATTGCCACTCATCCTCATGCCCAAACCCACCGCGACCTGGGTGCCACCGCTTATGTCGGTCAACCGTTAATTGTCCAAGAACGGTTATTAGGAACTATCTGCTTTGCTAGCTGCACCCGCACTCGCTTTACCTCAGAAGAAATTGATTTGCTGCAATTAATGTCTGAGCAAATAGCGATCGCCCTCGACCGAGCCAACCTAATTGTTTCGATTCAGCAACAGGCAGAACAGTTGCAACGAGCTAACCAAATTAAAGACGAGTTTTTAGCGGTGCTGTCTCATGAGTTGCGATCGCCCCTCAACCCGATCTTGGGCTGGGCACAACTGCTGCAAAAAGGCAAGCTCAATCCTGCCCGTCAAAGCGAAGCACTACTAACGATTGAGCGCAACGCCAAATTGCAATCACAATTAATTGAAGACTTACTCGACGTTTCGCGGATTATGCAGGGCAAGCTGTCCGTAAAGGTGGCTCCCCTTAATGTAATCCCTGTTATTTCTGCTGCCCTGGAAACGGTGCGTCTAGCAGCAGAAGCAAAAAATATTAACTTACAGATCGATCTCGAACCGACTGCACCTATCTCTGGTGACGCTGCCCGCTTGCAGCAAGTGGTGTGGAACTTGCTTACCAATGCCGTCAAATTTACACCAGATGAGGGAGAAGTAATCATTGAATTAAAACAAATTGCAGGGCAGGCTCAAATCCGGGTGATCGATACAGGCATTGGCATTCAACCGGAATTTCTACCGTATGTCTTTGATTATTTCCGGCAAGAGGATAGCTCAACAACACGCAGATTTGGTGGCTTGGGTTTAGGGCTAGCGATCGTCCGCCAAATTGTAGAACTGCACGGTGGCACAGTCAAAGCAGAAAGCTTGGGTGAGAATCAGGGCGCAACCTTTACAGTTGAAATACCGATCTTGAACCAATCAGCACAAATTGTACTTGACTCAGCCGACGCTGATGCAGAAATCGCAGAGACTCCCTTAAGCAACCTGCAAATTTTGCTCGTGGATGATGATAAGTTTTCATGCAAGTTTGAAGCATTTTTGCTAGAACAAAATGGCGCAAAAGTGACAGTCGCAGCATCTGGGCTAGAAGCATTGCAAGTACTTAATAGTTTCATTCCCGATGTAATTGTGAGTGATATAGGTATGGTTGATATGGATGGCTATATGCTGATTCAGCAGATTCGTTTGCGCCCACCGAATCAGGGAGGAACGATTCCGGCGATCGCACTTACCGGTTATGCCGCAGATATTGACCAACAAAAAGCCTTAACTGCCGGGTTTCAAGCTCATATTAGCAAGCCATTAGAACCAGAGGAGTTAGTGAGGAAGATTGTCAACCTGCTAGAACACAACTAAGATGCTTAAAACGTCAAGTTGATGATGGAGATACTTGACCGAATAATTCGTAATTCGTAATTCGTAATTCGTAATTCGTAATTAATAATTAATTCATTAAGGGTACAAGCCACTTAATTTATACCAATTTAATTAATGATTGCAACACATCCTTCGGTAGAGACGCGATGAATCGCGTTTCTACAAATGGTCTATTTGTCGCATTCTTTTTTCAAATTGGTATCACATTAAATTGGTATTATGTGTGGGATAATAATTACGAATTACGAATTACGAATTACGAATTACGAATTATTTTGACCCATTAGGAATAATTTCGGTAAGCTGACTGTAACTTTAGTTCCTTGTCCCACTTCACTCGACAAGGCAATATTGCCACTATGTAACTCGACACAAGCTTTAGCGATCGCTAGCCCTAAGCCTGTACCAGGAATTGTGTCAACGTTACTTCCACGGCTGAAGGATTGAAACAAATTTTCTCGATCTGCCATCGGGATACCAATTCCACAGTCTTTAATGTAAAAAATGGCTTCTGATTCTTTGCCAATCAGGTGGAATTCTACACTACCTCCATCTGGAGAGTACTTAATTGCATTGGACATTAAGTTAATAAAAATTTGTTGCAAAAGTCCGCGATCGCCCCAAAATCCATGATGATTACCAGTAATTTTAAAAATCAATTCGTGGCGATCGCCTACTGTTTCTCGCTCTTGTTCTAAAAGGTCAGAAAAAAATTGTAGTAAATCGACTGAGATTGGTTGAAACTTGGGTTTTTCCAGTTCAAGTTGGTTAACCAGAAGCATATTATCCACAAGTTTGGACATATACCTTGCTTTCTGTTCAATGATTCCTAAGAACCTGTGTTGTTTAGACTCATCTAGTTGCTGGCTATGTTTTACCAAAGTTGATGCCGCAGCCAGAATTGAAGTTAGCGGCGTTCGATACTCATGGGAAACCGTTGTAATTATTTGGGATTTAAATACATTGAGTTGCTTTTCTTTGGCAAGGGCTGCTTGAGTTTGCGCTAACAATTCCGCCTGTTGAATAGCGATCGCTAACTGTACTGATACTTCATTGAGCATTTCTGCATCATCAGTTTGCCAGTGTCGCTCCCCGGAATTATGGTGAGCAATCAATAAACCCCAAAGCTTGGGTGTTGGGTTCCCATTGTTGCTCAGATTAATCGGAACTACCAGATTTGCCTTAGTATTAAATTGCTCTTTTAGGCTGACACAATTACACAAGCCAAGCTCATAGATATAAGGGATTGGGGATTGGGAATTAGGCACAAAAGGCAGAGGGGCGGAGGGGCAGAGGGGCAGAGGGGAAAGACCTACTGCAACTTCTCCTCTGCTCCCCTGCTCCCCTGCTCCCCTGCTCCCCTGCTCCACAGTCCCAGCCCCAACGCGATCGCACAATGCCACAGTGCGGTATGACTCAACTGATGAGGCGACTATCTTACCATCTGTATCTGGGGCAAACTGATAAACCATGACGCGATCGCACTTCAGAAGTTGCTGAACCTCAGCTACAGCCGTATTCAAAATTTGCTCTAAGTTAAGAGACTGGCGAATTCGTAAAGCAGTTGTGGCAATTAGGCGTTGTCTCTCCTGAGTTTTGAGCAGTTGGGCTTGCAAGCACGACTGCTTAATGGCGTTACGGACTGCTAGTTGCAGCACATCCTGTGTCAGATTTTGCTTGACTAAGTAATCCAAAGCACCCCGTTTCATTACCTGCACAGCGATTTCTTCATCACCGCGCCCTGTCAACATAATCACAGGGACAGAAGTCTTAAATATCTCCTGCTGGATGCGATCGAAAAATTCTAACCCACTCATATCAGGTAGGCAAAAATCCAGCAAAATCACATCACAGCGTACTTTTTGGCACAAAGCAAGTCCTTCTTCTGCACAGTCTGCCTCTAAAATCTGGTAGGACTGGTGCGGATCTTTCAAAAGATATCGACGATAGATTTTCCGATCTGCGGCACAATCATCGATGATAAGTAGCGTCCATGTGTCCAACATAAGGTTATGAGGATCAGGGAGCTATATAGATCCCTTTTATCCAGATTGTGTTTTCTTGCATAATTCTAAAAATAATATAAAATAAGTGTAAATAAAATCTAAATTCTTTAGTAATCCTAAAGAAATACCAAATAGTCAAAAAATAGAAAAATCGGGAAAAGGAATCTAACAGAGACAAACAGACACAGTGACTCAAAGAGGAAAATGTCTCTGTGTTCTCTGAGCCGTCTCCTTTATTATCCTTTTTTCCCCTACCGCTAGATCGACAAAAAATAAATAAATTAATCCAACACAGGCGGCGTATTAGCTTCAAGCCAGTAGTCTACAAATGCCTGGATCGTCTTTTTTAGTTCTTGAGCATCCATCGGTTTTACCAGATATCCATTTGCGCCCTTTTGGTAGCACAATTCAATATCCTTGGGGTTAGATGATGTGGTAAAAACAACGATGGGAATTCCCTTGAAACTCTTATCTTGCTTGAGCCGATCTAAAATGTCACGCCCATCAATACCTGGCAAATTGAGATCGAGCAAGATTACAGAGGGTCGTAATGCTACTTTTGAGTTGGGTAGGTCTTCGTCCTTAGCGTAGGCATCGTTTCCCTGTTGATAAAGGAACTCTAAAACCTCATCCCCATTCGTACAACGGTGTATGGGGTTCTGGACGGACATACGCCGCATCAGACGTTGCAGCATCCGAAAATCTTCATTGCTGTCCTCAACAACGAGCAGCGGTTCATGAAGTTTTTTTGTCATTCGTGGTATTAAAAGAGCTTAACAAAAATATATATTTAGTCATTATCTTAAACTATTCCAGCGTAAAATAAAAAATTGAGCCAACGCCTACGGTAGATTCAACCCAAATGTGACCATTATGAAGCTCAACAATCTTCTTAACAATAGCTAATCCTGCACCTGCTCCTCCACCGTACTTTTGCTGGGAATGGAGCCGCTTAAATAATCTAAAGATAGTTTCTAGGTGATGCTGGGGAATTCCAATGCCGTTATCTCGGATATAAAATATTGGGCATGGGGCATGGGGCATGGGGCATTGGGTATGAGTTATTCCCCTTGTCTCCCCCTGCTCCTCTGCTCCCCTGCCCCTCTGCCCCTCTGCCTCTTCTTGAGAAAAGTAGCCAATCTCAACCCATTGCTCTGTCTTATCGTTATATTTGAACGCATTACCAAGCAGATTACTGAAGACTTCATTAACCAGCACTCGATCGCACAAAACTGTTGGTAAAGGTCGAGGAATGCGGATATCCACAAGCCCAGAGTCTTGGCGACTAGCACGAAAAATGTCGATTACTTGGTTGAGTAATTCGTTGAGGTCAGTTGCTTGCAAGCGCAGTTGTGCTTGTCCTAACTGCGATAACCGCAGCAGAGCATTAATCAGAGTTTCCATGCGTACAGACAAGGATACTACTGTTTGCAAGCACTCCATTCCGTCATCATCTAATACTTGGGCATAGTCTTCTAGCAGCACTGTTGAAAAGTTATAAATGCCCCGCAAAGGTTCCTTGAGGTCATGGGAAGCGGCGTAGGCAAAGGATGCTAGTTCTTGATTGCTGCGCTCTAACTCCAGGTTGATTTTAGCTAATTCATCCGCTTTCGAGAGTACAATACCAACGATCGCATTATTCAAAGCGATCGCACTGTCAAGTTCGCAAGGTTTCCAGGGTAGAGAAGTTAATCTAACCGTTTCTTGCCATTGTTCAAAGGATTTTCGGGGAGACAGGGTATAGCTACCGTCTGCCTGTGCTTGCATGGATTCTTGTGGATTTCCTGCCCAGTGTACCGTTTGAAGAACTTCAGGGCGAAACCAAAGGATATAATAGCGCCGAATTTTAGAAATCCGCAGTAGCAACAAGCCACTAGCAGTATCTTTAAATACTAGTGCCTCTTGGTAAAGCTTCGGCAGAGAATCAGTAGCAAACAGGTTGTCACTAACTTGGGTATTCGCCCATTCAATGAGTGCCCGAACTTCATCAATATTCGGTGTTGTCCCCACAAGGGTAATTTCATTATCCAGACAAACCGCCGCTCCTGAAGCACTAACAAGATCGAGCAAGCGGATTTCCGGTTTGATGAGGGCATCGATAAAATTGTCTGCTTGGGAAATAGATTCTAGAAACTCAGACTGTAGCGATTTGAGTTTTACTTTATAATCCCATTCCGAGTTACTAATTTTGTGTGCTAATTCTGAAGATGCAATCTGTCCCAAAAATTCGCACATCTTGCGGACTTCGTAAGAAATATACTTTGGTGTTTGATGGTGACAGGATATTAATCCCCAAAGTTTCTGCTCTTGAATAATTGAAATCACCAAAAGAGCCTTCACCCCCATATTTTGATGATATTCAGTACAACACCAATCAAAACTCCGCAGCAGACAGTAGCTTAAGTCAAGATGCTGATGTGTTGTCGGATTTTCCGTTGGAACTAGTTTGACAGGTTCGGCAGTCAAATCGGGGAGAAATCTCAGAAAGCAACGCGTGTATAACTCCCTAGCCTGCGCTGGAATATCTGTAGCGGGATAGTGAAGTCCTAAATAAGGTGATAAATCTTCCCGTTTAACTTCTGCAACCACAGAACCCGCTTCTGACTCGTCAAATTGATAAACCATCACCCGATCGAAACCGATGATTTTTTGAACTTCTTCAGCTACTAAATGCAAAAATTCTCCCAAATTGGATGTCCTTTGCATTTTAGCGATCGCTTCACTCGCAAAACTATGAAAGTTTAAGAAACTCATCTCAAATTCCGAGTCAGTTGGTTCTAGCTCCAGAATCACAGCTTCTTCTGTACGATGAGCAATAGCATCAAAGTATATTTCCCCGTACAAAGTATTTATTAATACTTTAAAAATATTAGCGCTGCCAACCTTTTTTACTAAGCACTGCTTGACAATTTCCACTGGCTGAGGTTCAAGTAAATAGCTCAAAGGTTTACCGAGCAAATCTTCTGGAGCTTTACACAAATACACTTGGGTATTGTTACTAACTTGCAGTATCTCTAACTGATTACTGAGTGCCAGGAGAATGCCATGAGGTTGAATAGAGCCAGGTATGTGAATGGGTTTGCGATCGTGGTTAGTCAGGGCAGTAGCTTGGGCTGTAGTATATTCCGGCTGGCTCATAACTTAACTTATGTAAAGCTAGTTTTAAAATAGCGTAATTAAATGTCATATTTCTTTAAAGTATAGGTCGAGAAGTATGAATGCGATCGTATCTATCTGTGCTTGTTACGCTTTTTACAGTTACTAATGTAAGTGAAAATAATTAGAGGATGGTCTAATAACGTGGCAAGGCTTCCGTAGCAAAAATTGAGCGTCTGATTTTCTAAAGGTGAAAATCAACTCTACAGACGTAATTAATTACGTCTGTACAAATCAAATAAAAATCATTACATGCAGCAATGCAACACCAATATCCAACATCCAAAATCCGAAGCTGACTATGGTGTTGGGAACTTTTTTTTGAACGAGTTTGGCTGCTTTGATATCCAATAATTGTGCTAATTCAGTTGTATTCAATGACTTAACGAGACTCAAGCCAAGAGGCTTACTAGAAATGCTTTGAGTGTAAGCGGCGTTTAGGTAGGGTGTGTATTGCGGCCTGCCTGCAATGTATGTTTGGAAGAAAGGTAAACTCAAAACATTCATGTAACGACGCGCTTGAGAAGCATCACCAATCATATCAGCAGGTAATGCTACTTGTTGATTTGCAGGATTTGCATTGCCAATGATGGAGAAGTGTGTGCCACCAACAAGCATGACGAGATACTTTTGGGGATTCGTTAACCAGGAGAAAGGTAAAATTTGCTCGGATAAAGCTGGGGCAACTGTATCATCACTACTACTGACAATCATCACTGGAGTTTTAATTTGACTTAAGCCAGCTTTGCCGAAAATAGAACTAGTAATGGGATTAACTGCGATCGCAGCTTTTACTCTCTCATCCCGCAGGTTATAATCTTTGCCAGACTTGCTGATGCTCAATTCTAAAGCGCGACACTGGAGCAGTAAAGACATATTCCAGGTATTTTGGAGTGCTGCTGGTTGACAGTCTTGTTTTAGCTGCTCAAAGTTGATTTTAGCGCCTGCTAGGGCTAAGGCTGTGTAGCCTCCCAAAGATTGACCAAATACTCCGACTTGTTGCAGATTTAGGCGACCTTTAAACCGTGAATCAGATTGATTACCTTTTTGCAATTGATTCAGTATATATGTTATGTCCAAAGGTCGGTCTTGAAATTCGCTTGGTTCTGCTACTTCAATAGCGCGTCCTTTTAACAGAGAACGTAATTGTTTCGCATCACTACCAGGGTGATTGGGAACAACGACAGCAAATCCGTAAGAAGCTAGATGAGTAGCTAAATATTGAAAGTTACTGCTGTCTAAACCCAAGCCGTGAGAAATGACAATTACCGGTGCAGTTTTCTGGACATTGGGAATGTAAACATCAGTCAATAAAAGCCGATTGCGGGTTGAGTCGAAAAACTTCAGGATGTATTTTTGCGACTTAAATTTTCCCGGAACCTTTAAATCGGGCAATTGCGATAAATTTGGTTGAGAAATGCTCTCAGCTTCTATTTTAGACTTTTGGGAAACAACTGCGATCGCTTGATGGGTTTGGTTAACAAGTTTCTCCAATTCCGTAGCTATTTCGAAAGTCTCGGCGACATCAAGGCGAATACTGCTGGTGGGATATTTACGCAACACATTTAAAAGTGTCAAGCCTCCCGATTCCCCAGAGGCTAAAATTAGCGCCGAACGCAAAGTACTCAATCCTGGTTCTGGCTGATTGGTTTTAATCACTTGCGCCAATCGATGCAGTAAAAATTCTCCTTGGGGTGTGTAGAGAAGTTGCGAAACTACTACTGGACTAACTTTCACACGATTAAGCAAAATCCGCCGCAATTCTTGAAGCTGTTCTAAAGGCAGATATCGCTGATAGGCTGCTAAGTCATCGTTAATTACACCTGTTTTAGCGTAGTTCTCTAAAGTCCTGACTGAAATAGAAAGCTCTAAAGCTGAATAAGATGCATAAATCCGCTCTGCTGCCAACACAGAATTACTAATTCCAAACGTTGGCAGCACCATTGAAAGAACCAGCAATAAAGAATTTTTTCTGAGGGTGCTGGCCCAATTACCAAACAAACTATTCATCGCTCAACTGTTTCGGTGGTCTGGTTTTATCAGGTGTTGGCTTTGGTAGTTATTCGGGCGCCCTGCTTGGTTTACTTAAAGTTATTAGCCTCAATTTTATCAAAACAGAATTTAGGAGTCAGTAATTATAATTCAGGATGAATTAATGTATGACTTGCGAATGTAGCTGGCTTAAAATAAAGGGTATAAATGGGTTTATAATTTCCACTAAATCTAGGATTTAGTAGTCAAAAAAGTAGTGATTCCCAATGCCCTAGTAATTTATTCTGACTCCTGAATTTTGATTTTTGAATTCTTCTTCAAGATTTTTTCGGCTATCAAGTCAACAATTAAATCCTACAAAGTCACGCAGATGAGTAAAGTATCTAGATGACTTCAGTAGTTTGCCTTCACTATTAAATCATAACAAATAAAAAATAGTCTGCCTCAGTATTTATGTTGTAGCTTTGAATATTGCACAAATTCACTAGCTGAAAAATCCAGTAAAAATTCTGAAAAATATGGCTATTAATCAGCTTTTCCCAAGTGCGATCGCTACTGAACCTGTAACTACTAAACCTGCTCCCAATATTGCTGTAAGGGTGAAGTGTTCTGGTGGTATCCAATCAGGTGCAATAACTGATACAACTGCGACTGCTATTAATGTCACAATGGGAGCTAAAGCTATTACTGCACTTACTCGTGATGCTTCCCAATGTTGTAATGATTCAGAAAAAGCACCGTAAGCGATTAAAGTATTCAAGGCACAAAAAATTAACATTACTAAATGGAAACTATCGAGTATAAAAAGTGATTTAACTTTAGCTATAGGAGTGAATAATAAAGTACAGCCTCCATAAATGATCAACATGATGTTGGTGGAAGATAAAGATTGTAATAACTGCTTTTGTGCCAAAGCATAAATAGCCCAAGCCGTTGCTCCTAGCGCGATTAAAACACTACCTAGTATATATGTGCCATGTGCTGTAATTAAATTCGTTAGTTGTTCGCGAAAAAATAAAAGATAACCACAAATCATGACACTAACGCCAATCCATTGAGACAGTCGATAACGTTCTTTAAAAATTACTAACCCTCCAAAACCTAATAAAAGGCTAGATAATTGAATCAAAACTTCAGCGTTAGCAGGCGATGTTAATGCTAAACCTTGGGTAAACGAGAAGTAATTAATCCCTAAAAATATTGTTGCGATCGCTAATAATTTTCCAGAAGCAGAGCGCAATTGTTCTAATTTTGGTAATTTACCGCGTATCCCTAAATACACAGCAAGTAATACAAATGATACTAAAAAACGAAACCAAATAACGGTATAGACATCAAGTACTTGTAGAATTACTGCAAGAGCAATAGGTAAAATTCCCCATAAGAAGACTGTCAATAGCGATAATGCTAGCCCTAAGCGCCACCGACCAGAACTTTGATGTAGTAACATTAAAATATCCAAAAATTAGGACTGATAAGTAAGTTATATCTAATTTAAATATCTGAACATTTTATCAAACTCTTATCGATAAAATATATTAATAGTTTAGTTAATGCAAATTCAATATAAAATAATCATCAATTTATCCAAATTAATTTATGATTCGTAGCCCGAAGAGGGTGTATTTTTTTGTTCACGTAAAATTCGTAATTTGCGTGTTCATTTTACATGAATATTAAATTAAAAACTTCTTCGTAAATGTATACTTTATCTCGGTGTTACTTTAGAAAAAAACTATGGGGATTATACCCATAATCAGCTTAGTAATCTTCGCCACCGCTTTATCATGTTACTTATTGCTGACCTCAAGAGGTCGATTTTTGCTCAAATCTTTGGTGACAAAAATAAAGGGGCAAGAGTGGAGATTCAGATATGGCAAGCCTAACTACTTGAGATCGAGATTTTCAAGGACTATAACCATTGCTGCCATTATTCTGGCAGCGGTAATAGCTGGAAATACTGTATCAGCAGTTACAGGCCCGTCTCCGGTTTCGCTCAAAAGCGTATCGGTTCCAGAACCTGACAATCTTGGAGACTTTGTAGCAGACAAAACAGCTGCAATCAAGTTAGGAAAGACTCTTTTTTGGGATATGCAGATTGGGAGCGATGGAAAGACCTCCTGTGCTAGTTGTCACTTTCATGCTGGAGCCGACAATAGATCCAAAAATCAGATTGCTCCTGGGCTTTTGCGGGTCAACGCCGATGGTACAGAGAATCCAGATTCAGTTTTCAATGTCGGCGGACTACCAAACTATCAGCTCAAACCAGGAGATTTTCCCTTTCACAAGCTGTCAAACCCCAACGATCCTAAAACTGTTGTATCTGACCGTAACGATGTCAGTTCTTCTCAGGGGATCTTCAATATGAAGTTTGTGGATGTCACACCTGGGAATGCAGAAGACAAAGTTACAACCGAGCCAGATCCGGTGTTTAACGTAAAAGGTATCAATGTGCGGCGCGTCGAGCCGCGTAACACGCCAAGCGTGATTAATGCTGCATTCAACTTTCGTAACTTTTGGGATGGAAGGGCACAAGATATCTTTAATGGGGTGAACCCCTTCGGTTTAAGAGATCCTAACGCCACTGTCGTCAAGGCTATAAACCCAATTAGGGCAGAATTTGTGAAAGTTAGCCTCAAGAACTCGTCTTTGGCATCTCAAGCTGTCGGGCCGCCACTGAGTTCTTTTGAGTCATCCGCAGATGGTCGCAGTTTTGAAGAAATTGGTGATAAGTTCGGGAGTGATAAGTTGGGGCTAATTGACAGAATATCTTTCACCTCTGGTAAGGGTAAAAAGCTCCCCCGAAAACTTGCGAAAAAGTTATTACCTCTAAGACCGCTAGCTAAACAGATTGTGCATCCGCAAGACAGCGTTTTAGGTAAAGATAGTAGATCGCCTAAGCCTGGACTTAAAGATAAAACATACGAGCAGATGATTCAAGATGCCTTCAAGCCGGAGTGGTGGAATTCTACTCGTCTCATCCAAGTTGACTCTGACGGTAAACGGACTATTGTTAAAAGGCCCGATCGCTCCTTGACGACTAATGAGTATACATTGCTAGAGTACAACTTCTCGCTATTCTTTGGGCTGGCAGTTCAATTGTACGAGTCTACGCTCATTTCCTATGATACGCCCTACGATCGCTACTTGGAAGGAAACACCAGCGCCCTAACCGCGCAGCAGCAACGAGGGAAAGGACTGTTTGAGGGCAAAGGTCTGTGTATTAGTTGCCACACTGGAGTAGAATTAACTGCGGCTTCAGTCAGCAGCGTGGCTAAAGAAGGACGAATCAAACGTGCGCCGTTCCCTCCAAACTCCCCTGAAGACACTGGTTTCTTCAATATCGGTGTCAGACCAGCCACAGAAGACCCCGGTTTGGGTGGTCATGACGGTTTCCCGGGTAAAAATCCGCTTTCAGAGGCACGATTGGCTCAGTTGGGTAAATTTAAGGATCTCCTTGGCGAAAACCCCCCAACCCTTAGTCCACCGTTGAATTCCAATGAACCTGTGTTTGCAAACGGAGCTTTCAAAGCACCTGGACTTCGCAATGTGGAACTAACTGCTCCCTACTTCCACAATGGAGGTCAGGGGACTCTAGAGCAAGTGATTGATTTTTACAATCGTGGTGGTGATTATGGAGTACTCCCGCCGCTAAATCTCTCACCAGCAGAAAAACAGGATTTGGTCGCCTTTTTAAAAGGATTGACTGATGACCGAGTTCGGTTTGATAAAGCGCCCTTTGACCATCCACAATTGTTTATCCCTAATGGACATGTGGGTAACACTAATTACGTTGTCAATGACGGCACTGGTAAAGCTACAGATGACACAGTGGAAATTCCTGCTGTTGGTAGGAGTGGTAATGGTGGTACACCAAATTTCCTCAGTTAATCTCATTTCACGACGAAATATCTGAATACAGATAGATATGTAGGGATGTACAGATGTACGTCCCTATTTTTACGATTTAGTGCAATTGCGAAGTTCGTAGTGAAGGCTTTAACGCTCAAGCCAAGGACTAAAGTCCTTACTACGAACTTATTCACCTTACTCAATACTCAGCACTCTTCAAAGTTGATGTGGTGGACTAGTAGTTGCGATCGCTTGACTAACGAATGCGTAGGGGTAGCCCGCCAGAGGCATCGCCAAATTTGGGTTGTATATTGCTAACTTTGGTATTGTCTAGGTAATTATAGACTCTTCTGGAAACTTCACGGACAAAATCGCCTGCTCTGCGATCGTAGTTTGGTCTTTGCACCAAAACACCTGCTAAATAGCTTTTGCCGTTGGGCATTTGAATAATACCCGCATCACCAATGATAAATCTCAATGTACCAGTTTTGTGGGCAATGGTAGCTCCTTGACCGATACCAGCTGGTAGTAAACTATTGGTTTTCACATGGCGCATAATGCTTAAAACTCGATCGCGGCTACTTGGGGATAACAAACGATTATTAGAAACTAACGCCGCCAATCTGACTAAATCTTTGGAACTAGTTGTATTTGTGCCGCCGATGTCTGGAAGAAGATTCCGAAGTGCTGTATTTTGCAATCCCCAGCTACGAAAACGTTGACTAACTTTTGCGGCACCACCCAAGCGATCGAGAACTAAATTTGTGGCGGTATTATCGCTGATTGTCATCATCAAAGTAGCAGTTTCCAGGACACTAAATTTAGTGCCGATGGGTTTGTATTGCATTATTCCAGATTCACCAACCTTTAAATCGCGCCGCATCACTAATTTATCGGTAAGTTTAATTCTACCTGCATCTATTTCTTGGAAAAGAGCTACTAATAAGGGGAATTTGATTGTACTGGCAGCAGCAAATCTTTTTTCGCCATTAATATCTATATAGTTTCCTGTATCTAAATCCAAGAAAAATATTCCCGGATTTAATGTTTTATAACTTGCTAACAAACTACGAATCTGAGAAGTGATACCAACCATTTCTTGACCAAGATTTACAACTCCGGCAAATGTCGATGCATCTGTGGATTTGATGGCAATATCTTCTCGATTTTCCCCAACAATGGGATTACTTTGGCGATTAAATGAATTGAATTTGAAAATCCAATGAGAACGGGAATCTCCTTTAACTGATATATTTTGGGAAGTAACATCATAACCCGGAGCTAACTCGACGACAAAACGAGTAGTTTGAGAGTCTGGTTTGCCGAGGCGAATTTCTTTCACCGCCTTACCAAAACTTTGTTTTACAGTATCGGAATTAAAATTAGTTCCAGGTAAGTCAATCACTAATCGATTCGGATTATCTAATAAAAAGGCTTTTGGTTCTATTCCCGAAGTGGTAGTTAGGTCTAATTGGTTTTGGCTAGAATCATAGTACCAAGACTGTAATTGTGAGGCTTTAGCTTGTCCTGCAACTAGAACCAAACTGCTTAAACCAATCGCCAGTAGATGTGATTTCATGTTGTGAATGTGGGTGTGCAAGTAAGGAGAAACTAATCAGGTTTACTTAGATTGTTTTCTGATGACTGTGCTGAACTTCCGGAGAAAAATTCATAAATCCCGTTGAGTTATTTTTACCAGATGAGGTTTGGGATTAAATAAGCACGATAAATCATCATTACTTATTAAAAGTAAATCGCTGACAGTTTAATTTGTGTGTGAGTTGACAACAACAGAAATTGTTAATCTAGCGGAAGGACGAGCGAAGGATTAATTATGTTTCCAGCTGATGTTTTGTATAGAGAGAAAGTAAAACCCATTCACTAAAACCCTTATACATATATATAGATTTGTTCGCGTAGGGGCACGGCATTGCCCATAAGTGTTCACTTAAGGTGAAACCCTTGTAATGACGTGATATTCAGTTTTCTGGCTTCCCATCACCATCCGCTTCACCCCACCCTAACCCTCCCCTTGTCAAGGGGAGGGAACAAATTTCCTGTTTCCCCCCTTGATATCATGTCTGGTGAAAGACTTATCATTAAGAACGCAGGGGGAGAAAGAGTTTGAGGCTTATTTACTTTTCTTTACACAGTTTGGTTTTATTGCACCGACTTACTTACCTACTTAATCGCAGTGATGGTTGGGTGGGGTAAAACTAAAGCTAAAACCTAAGTAAATCAGGTTTCAGGTGAGGTTTTGAGAATTTATGCAATAAATATATTGATTTCGGGTGGTTGTTTATTAAATTCGGGTGGTTGTTTATTAAATTCGGGTGGTTGTTTATTAAATTCGGGTGGTCGTTTATTGAATTCGGGCAGTAGTTTATTGAATTCGGGCAGTCGTTTATTGAATTCGGGCAGTCGTTTATTGAATTCGGGCAGTCATTTATTGAATTCGGGTGGTCGTTTATTGAATTCAAGCAGTGGTTAGGGTGGGGTAAAACCCAGATTATTGAACAACTTCAGACTTGTGTGTACACCGTAGCCAATACATCGGGGGGATTAAGGGGGTAAAACGCCTGTAGGACACGCATTTGAGCTTAAGGTTAACACCTATGGGCAGTGTCGTCGTGCCCCTACGGGTGTACCTCAGGTAAACGAGAACTATGAGAACTTTAGTTCAACTAAAGAAAGGTTCGTTGACAACTCAGGTTAAAAGAAATCAGCTATCCAAGGAGAACTACCTGCAAAGATTTGCGTAGCTGCTGAAATAGCGGTTTCTGTCCCATGCAGTTTTCCGGCTATTTGCAAATGGTAGGGAGCGAACAAACTTGTATATAGTGGTGCTAGTTCTCGGATATCTAACTGCAACTCACCTTTTCCACCTTTTGTAACTTCACCGCGTCCATTAGCAACAGAGAGAATGAATTTACCATTATTTCCAGGTAGCAAATTATCTTGAATATCTAAGTGCAGTTCAGTTTCAATTCCCGAAGGATAACCCCGCATCTCCAGCGCTTTGACTACATCTACTACCCGCAGCATCCAACGCATCGTATTCTTAAGCTTGGCAGTTTGCTCTGGTAGTAGCAATGTCAAAGAATCAATTGCAGAACTCCTCCATCGCACGTGTTCAATTTGGGAGCGATGACTGGCAAGAAAAGACCAGAATGTTTGTGCAGCCGCAACTGTGAGAATTACCCAATCTTTGATTCGCAAAATTGCGCCATCTTCTTTTGAATGTTGACTGAAGAGGATGTAACCTTCGGGTTTATCTTTTGTACCGATAAAATATGCGTAAAATGTTTCCTTCTCATCTGGTTGAATTAAGCGCTCCCAGATTGCTCGATGTCGGTCTAAATATCCATGCGTTAGTTTCGCCTGCTGCTGATATAGTTGATGAAAGACTTGATGATTGATATTTACTATGGGTTGCAAAGATAGAGGTTGCTCCCGCACTTGAATACTTTTAGTTGCAATTTCCCAATTACACCAGCTACCCCCTTGCTCATACCCAACTTTTCGATACAAACTTTGCACAGCTGGATAAAGAGCAGAGAGCGGTATACCTCTAGCATAAAGTTCCTTGAGCGTCTGCTGCATGAGAGCGATCGCAGCTCCCGAACCGCGATACTCTGGAGCAATACCCACAACGGCAATTCCTGTCATTGGTACGCGCACACCACCCCACCACTGACCCATATCCAGAGTTGCCAATCCACCAACTAATTGCCCAAATCCCCGAATAATACGGAAATTTTCTACACCAATGAGATTGATATAAGCTTCTTCACCACCAACTCCGCTGATGAAACACTGCTCAAGGATATATATCAGCTGTTGAATATCCTGTGGATCGGCAAGAGTGCTGTATTCAAATTGAGCCGTCATCTCTTGTACCATTAGTAGGACAAAAACACAATCACACTACAGCAGATGTTGCTCGAATGCTTGAGCAATTTCATCGCTATAAAGCCCCGGAATCAGCCTCAATTATACTACTGCACGTTTGGTTTTAAATGTTGGAATACCTATACTGTTTCTTTATGAAGCTGCATATATTTATCTCTCGGCTACGCCTTCCCTCCAAAGCATCTTTATCGAGAATTGATATTACACTTGTAAAAATTTTTAATGAGTTACTTCAGGAGTGTTTATTCTATTTTTAGGGCAGTTGCTCTTAACTAACTACTTACAAAAAATATGTCAACAAGTTGGATTTACCTTATATTAGCAATCCTCTTTGAGGTTTCAGGCACAACTTGCATGAAATTATCACAGGGATTTACTAAAATAGTTCCTTCAGTATTAATATTTGTCTTCTATGGACTTTGTTTTACTTTTTTGACCTTTGCTCTCAAGAAACTTGAAGTAAGTGTAGCCTATTCTGTCTGGGCTGGATTAGGAACTATTCTAGTAGCTCTTATTGGGATTATTTGGTTTCGGGAATCTGCCACATTCATCAAACTTGTGTCGATCGCCTTAATCATCATCGGGGTAATTGGGATCAACGCAAGTCAATGAAGGAGGCAGGGGAGCAGGGGAGCAAGGGAGAGGGTTTGCAGATTAGACTTCTTGGCATTTGTCGGGATAAGGGGCGGGGGAAAGGTTTGTTATTTTCCTTTTCCCTTTTCCCACAAGAGTGCAAAAAGAACTTTTGCAAGAGACTCTATGAGTGGAACTCACAAGGAACAATAAAAATATCTCTTCCCCAGTCCCCAGTCCCCAGTCCCCAGTCTCCAGTCCCCAGTCCCCAGTCCCCAGTCCCCAGTCCCTATTTTTAAGGCAGGTCTATTTTATACAGCTTAGTATTGGCTGCTTTAGCTAAACATTACTTAGGTAGCGGTGAACGAATTGAATGGCGATTGAACCTTCTCCCACACCGGATGCTACCCGTTTAATTGAGCCATAGCGGACATCTCCGGCTGCAAAGATTCCGGGAATGTTGGTTTCTAATAAGAAAGGAGAGCGTTCTAAAGACCAACCACGAGGAGATTTGCCATTATGCGCTAAGTCCGGCCCTGTGATGATAAACCCCTGAGCATCGCGTTGAATAACGCCATCGAGCCAATCAGTTTTGGGGCTAGCACCGATAAAAATAAACAGCGATCGCGCTGGCACAGTTTCAATTTGTCCAGTGTTAGCATGGGCGATCGTAATTGCTTCTAAATATTCTTCTCCCTTGACTTCCACGACGCTGCAACCCGTGCAAACTTGGATATTTTCAGTTGCAGCAATTTGGTCAATCAAATATTGAGACATACTTGATGCTAGTGACTGACCCCGCACTAACATAATCACTTTGCTGGCATACTTAGAAAAATGCATTGCTGCCTGTCCAGCAGAGTTTGCCCCGCCTACCAAGTAAACCTCTTCATTGGTGCAGGCGATCGCCTCAGTCATGGCAGCACCGTAATAAATTCCTGCTCCTGTAAGCTTCTCGGCTCCTGGAACATTGAGCCAACGGTAGGAAACACCGGTTGCAACTAAAAGTGCATGGCAACTAATCTCGCTACCATCTGCTAATTGCAGAACCCGATAAGGATCTTCCAATCGAACCCCAGTTACTACTTGAGGAGTGAGAATTTCTACTCCAAATCGCCGCGCCTGGGTGACTCCCCGCCTTGCCAAATCGTTGCCACTCAAGCCAATCGGAAACCCCAAATAGTTCTCAATCCGCGAACTCGTACCTGCTTGTCCTCCTGGCGCTTCCCGCTCAATTAAGACAGTACTCAATCCCTCAGAAGCGCCATAAACGGCGGCTGCTAATCCGGCAGGGCCAGCACCGACGATCGCTAAGTCATAAAAGGGACGCTCTGCCTGAGTTTGCAGCCCAATTTTGGCGGCAATTTCTAAATTAGATGGTTGAATTAATCGGGAACCATCGGGAAATAGCACTAAGGGTAATTGTTGTCTACAATCAGCTTGGGCGAATTCCACTAATTTTTCTGCATCCGGCTCCAGTTCAACATCTAACCACTTAAATGGAATCTGGTTACGTGCTAGGAAGTCTTTCACCTGATGTGAAAAAGGCGACCAGCGATTACCAATGACTCGAATGCCTTCAAAGGGTGGGCGAAATCCTGCTAGCCAGTCATCTAGCAAATCATCTAAAACCGGATATAATCTCTCTTCTGGTGGATTCCAAGGCTTGAGTAAGTAATAATCAAGTTTGGCACTATTAATCGATTTAATAGCAGCATCCGTATCTGCATAAGCCGTCAACAAGGCACGTTTCGCATCGGGAAAAATACTTTTTGCTCGTTCTAAGAACTCCACGCCTCCCATTTGGGGCATACGTTGATCCACTAGAAATAGAGCAACTGGGTCATTCCGCAATTTTAGTTGCTGCACCACATCCAGAGCCGCGATCCCGGAATCTGCCCGAACAATGCGGAAGCGATCGCCATACTGATGACGCAAGTCTCGTGACACCGCTTGCAATACTTCTGGATCGTCATCGACGGTTAAAATTGCTGGTTTCGCCATAACTACTGTTACTTAACAATTGCAGTGTCTAGCCGTTGTCTTCAAAAATTTGTCGTCAAAATATCTACTGTTTAACCAGTTGCTTTAAACGAAAGTATGCCTCTTCTGGTGTCAGCGGTTCCGATTTAGTTTCATTGGGTATATAAAATACCCAAGTATCAGGAAAGTAATGCACTACAAAGCTGGGAATCAAACCCAAGCTTAATGCTTGCTTGCCGAGTTTTTCAGCTTGTTCCTCTAAACTCAGTTGGTCGTGAAATGAGTGTTCAGCCATACTTTTGCATCTCCCTGTACTTTATTTGACCCTGGAAGAAGGTTCAAAACCAGTATTGCACGAATCACTTAAAGGTGATTTATCATGTTCCAGAATCAGCTTGAGAATATTTTGGTGGTAGACCTAAAATAATTTCAAATATACTTTCGTAGAGAATCATAAAACTATTTGGGTCATTCAGGGTAACTAAAATTGGATTGAATCAGGCAACAGGGCATTCCTTACGAATTATAAGTAAGTATGCGATCGCTCTAGCTTGCATGAGTATAGTGGTGGACAGAGTACAAGAGACATCTCCGAAAATTAATGCATGACCGAATGGCACGCTTGTAAAGCCCAAAAGCTTGTTTAGACTCGTTCCCAGCCTCCAGGCTGGGAATGTATTCAAAAGAGGTTCTACCTCTTGTCAAGCTATGGAGGCGGAGCCTCCCAGAATGAGTTCCCAGCCTCCAGGCTGGGAACCAGTCACGATAAGGGCTGTATCTTAACTTAGTGCCATTCGAGCCATAGAGGAATGATGATTGCGTCACCGATGATATTATGTCCGCTTGATTGCTTATTAAACCCGAAGAACCCCACCCCGCCAAAGCTGTGC